>JALHOI010000423.1 GCA_022843085.1 Pseudobdellovibrionaceae bacterium | reverse complement strand
AGACCGGCCTTCAGACCGTCAGTGCTCGAACGCTCGCGGCTCGAAATCTTGCGATCACGAAGATGACCGAAACGGGAATCGTCGATACACTGAATGCACCTGGTCTTATGGCTGTGACAAACTTAGCGGGCGAAGTGTGTCTCGATCTGATCGTTGAAGAGAAAGCGAAAGTCGCCGCCGATCGCCGGTTCTTCAATCAGGTCGATTTCACGAAGGCGCCGTCGACATTAACCGCCGATAACAAGCAAGACTTAGTTCGAAGAATGTCGCGCAACTTCTTTGGCCGCAACGAGACTTTGGCCGAGAAGACTTTGATTCTATCGAGTCTTGACTCTGCGATTTCTGATGGGCGTCGAACTGGCGTCAATGATGAAGCGGAAACAGAAGACATCCTGTTGTTTGCCTGCACCGGAATGCTGTCTTCGCTTGGTGCCTACTCGTTTAAGTAACTGAATTATCGGTCGCAACCGGCCGATAGAAGTATGGCTCGATTTAAAGGGATACGAAAAAGATTTTTCTGGGGTTCTTGGGTCTAAGGGGGATTTTATGACAAGCCGAAAAAACGACAACACCGTCGTAATCAAAAAAGTAAATGAAGAGACCGGTGAAGAGCGAACAATCATCCTCCAAAAGGACCACAAGAAGCCGACGACGCGTCGTGAGTTCTTGTCGACTGGTGCAATTGGAATGTCGGGTCTCATCGTCGCTCCATCAATCTTGAACGTTCTTGCCAGCCCGCAATTTGCGATGGGTGCAGATGACGGCGCATGCGCGGCCTCGTCGACAGGCATGCCGGCGTTCATCACAGTCAACTTGTCCGGTGGCGGAAGCATCTCAGGTGCCCTTCCTCCCCTCGGTGAAGATCGACAACCACTCGCAAGATACGACCTTATTGGTTTAGGCTCGGACAACTCGGTTTTCACCGATGCAACTCGTGGTCGCGACATGTTTCAAGGAGTTCGAGTCGCAGCTTCGTCGCAGGGCATGCCTGTTGGCGGGATGTGGGCCGGACTCATGCTTCGAGCGAGCCAGGCAACTCTCGACAAAACGGCGTTGATCTCGATCAACGTTGCATCGAACGACGATACAAATTCGAACATGCACGACGCTTCGGGCATGATCATGGCGGCTGGTAACACCGGCGATTTGCTACCGAACCTCGGGCAGCGTGATGGAACCGGCACGGGCATCGGTCAGATGTCAGCGATCGTCAAATCACCGGCGGCACTTATTGTTCGAAACTTCACAGACGTCGCTGGTGCGCTTGCTCCGGCAGGAAGTCTCGCCTCGCGCCTGACAGAACCACGTCGCCGAAAACTTCTCGAATTCGTGAATGGACTTTCGGGCTCGCAGGCTCGAGAGATCGCATCGCCGGGAAGTGCAACCGGCTCGACACTCGCTCGCGTGGTTGAGTGTGCGACTGGTAAAAACATTCAGCTTGCGAACTCAACTCCGGCGATTAATCCCGGCACAGACCCTGCGATTGCGGCTGTGTGGGGCATCAACCCGGCGACGCCCAACGGCGCAAACTATGCCGCAGCGACAATTGCTTACTGTGCCCTAACTGGTACCGCAGCAACTGGAGCCATCGAACTAGGCGGATTTGATTACCACGGCGCAGGTCGTGCGGCTCAAAATGCCTCGGATCAACGTGCGGGTGAAATGATTGGTCGAATTCTCGAGACCGCCGCGATTCTTGGCAAGACCGTCATGCTTCACATCGTGAGCGATGGTTCGGTCAGCAGTAACCGCGATGGCGCGTACGGAGACGGATTTCAAAACGACTCGGGGTCACGTGGCACGAACTTGATGCTTGTCTTCAAGCCATCGGGCCGGCCGCAGATTAAGAACGATCAGTACAAAAGTCAGATCGGCTTCTTTACTCCGGGCCAGGGGGCATCAGACCAGACTCCAGTTGGGACTCCGATTAAGGCAGCGGTTGCGGTTCTTGCGAACTACCTTCAGCTCGCGGGGCAGACGACGAAACTTGATGCCATCGCACCGGGAACTTTTATTCGCAACGACTTAGACGAAGTTATTCGACTCGCCTAGAAGTTTGAAACCTGGATGAAGTGTCCACCTCGCCGCGATTCGGCGAGGTTTCTTGCGGAACGTTGAAGGGAGGGACCGTGTCAGAAACGAAATCAAATCGAAACCGCGGTTTCGCGTCTCGACTTCTCATTGGCCTCTCTTCGGCCGTGTGCATAGTTTCGTTTCAGAACTGCGGCGCCGACTTTGTTCCACTTTCTGATGCAGATTTTGCGAGCCTCGGGAAGTTCGTGTGCGGCTCGACCCTTGAAGAATCTTTCGGCCGAAGCTACAAGCCATTTTTCAACAGTGCGACGTGCGTCAGCTGCCATGGCGGTTCGCAAGGCCCCAAGTTCGCTCTAGCTGATACGTCTTTGGCCTACACCGAATTTCTCAAAACAACGCAGGCCAATATCTTTGCTTATGCAACCAATCAAAGTCACGGCGGCGGCGCAGGTGGCGAACGTCATTTGGCTGCGATTACTGCGGCCGAGAACAACTTTAACAGTTGCAAAAGTGGCGGCGGAGGCGGAGCAACAACTACGTTCACGGCTCGAACCCAACCTTTGATTCTTTCTGCGACACCCACTTTGGCCTTGAAACAGTTCACGACCCTCGACACTCAACTCGAACTTGGCGCCACGAATCTCGGTGGCGCGCGACTGTTTTTTCAAGTTCGACTCGATACAACACTCGAACAGCCGACCTACGTTGTTCAGCGCTTGAGTCTGGGGACAGGAACCTCAACGGTCGCGGTCCGGGGTGTCGGAATTCGCATCAACGGTGCAGTGGTTCCCGCTGCGACAGCATTTAGAAACGTAGACCGAGTTATCAATCCTGGGACGAATCCTCTCGCGGGTCAGACACCGAATGGTAATCTTTCTCTCGGCGCAGCTGTCTTCGAATATCCGGGCGCGAACGCGGCCACCGACACGATCCAGTTCGAATTCGAAGTGCTGAGAAGTCAGTAGTGAGAACTCGCTAACGAAGTACTATTTCAGTTCGCCAACGACAACGTAGCCTTCT
>JALHOI010000422.1 GCA_022843085.1 Pseudobdellovibrionaceae bacterium | reverse complement strand
AGAAGGTCTCTGACCCCAAAATCGTCCCCATAATCCCAATTCCAATAGCCAATTCCAATATTAGGAAGACCCTCATTAGCCACTAGCTCCAACCCGCAAGAGCGGTGCGAAGAAGAGGCGTTGGATCTGGAAAAATCGTTTGAGCTAATCTTCGGGTACTTTGGCTGACAGCGCCTGGTAAATCAGTGGCTCGCGGCTTAAGCCAACTCAGCTGCCAGTGCAGATGCGAGTTCCAACCGCCATTTTCGTGCTTTTCTCCGAGCCAACCCAAAAGGGCTCCTTGCTCGACGGGCTCACCAACACTTA
The DNA here is from genome assembly GCA_022843085.1 of Pseudobdellovibrionaceae bacterium. Classification (GTDB taxonomy): domain Bacteria; phylum Bdellovibrionota; class Bdellovibrionia; order Bdellovibrionales; family JAMPXM01. The sequence goes on along the minus strand of JALHOI010000422.1, from coordinate 2,761 downwards.
AACGCCGCACAGTCGCCATGGAAAGGTGGCCGAACAACATATAAAGCTCGGGCGTGGAGCAATCGCTTTTCAAGATCACGGTACCGCCGTAGTCGCCGTCATCGGCTCGATGTTCGACGCCGAAAATGACCCCTTTTACCGGTGCAAAAATCGGGGTTCCGGAAGCGGCTCCGATGTCGATTCCCATGTGAATTGTGCGCGGCTCTGGCCCACCCGTAAAAAGTGCCGTTTCATACATGCCGACCCGGTCTTCGTCGTAGCGCCCGATACCGTAAGCGCACGTCAAGAGCCGGTCCGGGTCGTACCCCTTCGTGAAATCGAAAATCTCAACTTCGCCTGCGAAGACAAGCGGCGAACTCCACCGAGCCTGGTGGTTCCAATCCAGCAGTCGCCGTTGACCGGCCTCGATTGACGCAGGAACCTCACCTTCCGAGACGCCGAGACCACCCGCCGCGGCGGAATCTACGTACTGAAGTTCAATTTTCTCGGTCCCGCGTGTTGTAATCATGAAAGATTCTCGCCACAAAATCGTCTCTTTGTCACAACCCGGTGAACATGTTTAAAACGCAGGGTGCCAGCTTTTATCGCGAGGGGTTACAATGCTGAATTTTGCTTCCAGAATCGGACTTACATTCTCGATAGGATTGGTGTTCGGCACGATCACGGCATCATCCGAAAGTATCGTTGAGTCGCTCGAACCAAAACAAAGTAGCGCGGTCGTGATGACCACGCCGCTCAAGATCGAAGCCGTGACAAGCGGCAGTGTGTGCGGAACGTCGTTGCGGCCTCCAAAGCAGGGCGCTGAGCAGCGCACGTGCCTCGGAGTCAATCCCGACGAAGTCGCCGTCAACGACACCGTCGGTCGCGTCGATAAATTCATCATTGGTGCTGGCATTCTTTGTGGGGTCGATGAACGCGGAGTGCGGTGCTGGGGCGCCCGCGGAACTTTCGAGCGCCCGATACAAGAAATATTGAGCTCGGGTAACACGTCGATGGTTCGGTTTGGACACTCTCGCGTTTGCCTGCCCAAAGCGGACAAGAAAATTCACTGCTACTCGGCCGAACAGGGAGAATGGGTATCTGAACCCGGCGGCCTCAACCGATACGTTCGAAGAATTCCAGAGGTCGAAGTTTACGGCCCCTATTCCGAGCTTCGCGATTTTGCCACCAGGGAAAACGGGATCTGCGCACTCGATGGCGATTCTTTACTGTGCGAAAAGAAATCTGAGGCTGGCAAAACCGCTGGATCTGGAACTGAAGCAGAAAGTGTCGAAAATCCAAAGACCGTCTTTCAAGGAGCACGTGCCGTCGCGACGATATGGGGAACAGTCTGCGTTCTTTCGGACACCGGACTTAACTGCCAGAATGGAACCGGCGCCGATGCAAAGAAGTATCACGTTGCGGGCCCGTGGTTAAACGCGACCCAAATTTTTGAAAGCGGCTATGCTAACGTTTGTGCGGTCGACAACGATGAAAAACCAATGTGTGTCCGTCTCGGCGACAACGACGGTGAAACAATCGACATCACGGCCCCTGAGCTACTTGAACCCGATATCCGCGTCTTAAAGTTTCGCTCGAACCGCGATTCGCAGTGTGCGCTGACCGAAAACACAACAACGTTAAAGCGCTCATTCATTTGCTCAAGTTACGGCAAGTTCGAGCCAGCTCCGTTTGGCGAGAAGGCTGTGGATTTTGAGGTCGGTGTTGAGGGTATTTGCGTCCGTTCTGAATCCGGTCTGGTCAACTGCTTCTCGAACGGCATCAACATCGAATCGCCTCTACCTGAAGACGGAAGTGCGACTTTTACAGCTGGAAAATGTCGTTGGAATAGGTCTCGTTTTCACTGCGCTTCGACGTACGCGAGCGCGGATTTTTCTGACATTAAAACCGTCATTGGAGCGACCCGCTCGTCTGCCGAGCTTACCCTGCCTTGCGTGATTTTTGAGAACAGCGGCGGTCTACGGTCTGTTCGCTGCATCGGCTCGGAAGATCGACGGCGCTCGGATATTCCAGAACTCAAACCAGATAACGTGAACCTCGTCGCAAACAACGATTACGCATGTGCCTACGGCGCCGAAGAAACCGCGTGCTGGGGTTCACCACTCGGCGGCGCCGCAACTCCTAACCTTTCTCTGGCGAAGAAAATCGCTTTTGGCCGTGACTTCGGATGCGCAAAAGACCAATTCGGTTTTGTCTGCTGGGGCCGAGACCTTGAAGCGCGACTTCTCGCTGTGCCTCAAGGGCTTACCGACCTCGACGCGGTCGAAGATTTTGCTGTCGGGTCAGAACATGTCTGCGCGATCAGTCGAGACAAAACGGTGAATTGTTGGGGCAACAATCGTGACGGACAGACGGATGTCCCAGTTCTTACGAATCCAGTCTCGATTGGAGCCAGCGGCAGCACGACCTGTGCGACATCAGACGAAGGCGTCACGTGTTGGGGACGCCGCGAAGATGCGCTTCTCGGCCAAGGCCAGCGCGGACCTCTCTATAACAGCGAGAATTTCGACTAGGGTTCGAAAGTTCGAGGACTTAGGTCGCGCAGCCGTTTTAGACAACCGGCTTGGTTATTTGTCGACATCGTCAATAAATTCAAATGATCATTTGAATTTATTGACGATGTCGCCGATCCTTGGACGATGTCGAGTACCGCTAGTAAACCCGATTCCAAACTAGCCCTGTTGCAGGCCGCGACAAAAATGTTCGCTGAAAAAGGCTTCGAGGGCGCAACGGTCAAGGACTTAGCTGATGAAGCCGGCGT
>JALHOI010000421.1 GCA_022843085.1 Pseudobdellovibrionaceae bacterium | reverse complement strand
CGGCATCGTTATCTCCACCCTTCACTTCAACATAGGGGCCGCTGGGATCATAATAGTGTTGCGTCAACTCGAACACACCATCGTTGTAGACTTCGTTTTCAAACGAAACGTTCCGAACCGGTTTCCCAGTCGTCAGATTGTAGCCAACTGTGTTGTCCTCATCGCTGATGTATAGACCCGGCTTCACGGCCTTCAGCGCCGCATTTACGAAGTCCGTTAACTTCTTTTTGACGAACGCGACCTGACCACCAAAGTGCGAAAGATCTTGGGCGGCAAACTGCTCGATCAGAATTTTTGAATAGACAGATGTTTCTCTGTCATCGATCGCCGCAATCAAGTGTCCGAGTTCAATGGGTGAGTGAAAGTCGTAATCGATCACAACCGGGTTGCCGTTAAGTCTGACGAGCCCACCCAGCCCGTTCGGAAGCAGCTCGAAAGCGAACGTCATTCCCTGGCCCGTCGATTCGGGCCGATCGAATTTGATCGACACCAGAACTGTTTGACCACCCGTCGATGACAAATCCTGATATTGAAAGATCGAAATTTTTGCCTGCGGAGGCAGCGGCGAAAGAAATCTTTTTTGAGTCGAACCGACTTCGAAGAGGGGATTCGTTGAGTTGCCAAATCGGATAAACGTGCCGGGCTTTTCAAGATTCGATTGATTCGTCAGAAGGTAAATCTCACCGTCGACCACCGTCATGATGTAGCCTTTGTCATCGCTTCGCGACAGCGAGAGCTGAACAAGTGTCGGCCGCCCGTTAGAATCAGCTCGGATTTCTCCTGGAACAACGAGCTTCCATGATTTTGCCGTACGGCGGTAAACTCCCAGGCCCTCGCCGTCCGCTGTCGTCTGCCCTTTCTCGCCGGTCACGAGCTGGTAGACTTGGCCGCCGTTCACAACACTGGCGATCACATCTTTAGTCGCCCGCTTGACGACGACCGGCTTGGCTTTTACCGAAAAAACGTTGGCGCATGATCTGCCCGCTGCAAATTCAATCTGCGTATTGAAGAGCACAATGGTCAGAAGACTGACCCGACAAATTCGAGAAGATAGAAGTTTCGAAACTAATCGCACGCGTGCCGCCCCAAACATCGTGTAATTCATTCGCAGTGTCAGAACCTTGGTCAATGTTGCACATTCCGTGCACGAGCGTGGAAGTTCTGCAGCGCTCAGATCAGACATTAGCGGCCAACGCAGTGGGTCTCGGTCACAATTGGGCTGAAGCTTTTTCTTTACCGAGGAAGAAGTAAAATCGAATCGCTGTTCGAGAAGGAGAATTTAAGAGTAACAAAGTTCGCCATTCACCGCGTCATTCAGTGAGTTACAGACACTTTGGCATTCTGATTTCAGTTTCGTTTGAAAATTTTCTTAAATCTGACGCGCCAACTTTTTCGCAGAGGCTTAAACACGAATGAGCATCATGATCGGCACTCTGGCTGTACTTTTCTTCGGCTTTTTATTGTGCGTTGTCTTTCTGCCAGGCTCGCGAAAGGATCTCGCTATCGGCTTCACAGGAGCCGTCGCGATTTCACTTCTAGATCTTTGGGCAATTTCTCAATCGCGATCTTCAACAGCAGCGGTGGGACTTCTGTTTACGCCAATTTTAGCTGGTCTCACGTTTTTGGCACTTTGGATCGCCAGCCGCGCGCAGGGTTCGAGTTCTTTATTCAGAAAAAGACTTGGGTATTTAGGCTACGCCGTTGTTCTCGGACTTACGGTTTGGATATTGAAGAATGGCTTCGAGACTCGCACACGAAATGCCGCACGAGACGAACTGCAGAAAGTTTCAAGAGAAGCGCATGAGGAGAAACGGAGATTTTTAAAGCACATGTTGAACTCTGCGACCGCCGATCGGACCAACCGACTCGAGCAATTTATTATGCAACATGAGGGCGATGACCAGTGGATAGCAGCCGCCCTCGAGTTTGAAGAGGTGACGAGTGCCCGGCTGGAAAAAATCGCGTTATCGAAAAAGTTCGAGGTTCGGATTGTATCGCATGAAAACGCCGCACCTCAGTTGATCGAACGCCTTTACCGCGAACACCCCAACAAAGCGTATCTCGCACCAGCGGTGGCTCGTTCGAAAAATTCACCTGAACCACTTTTGAGAGAATTAGACCTCGCAAATACCGACCGCAGTTTAGATAACTCGTTCGTGTCGAACCCCTCGGCGCCAATCGATATTCTTGAACGAATATCAAAAACGGCGAACTCGTATCAGATGCAGCAGCTACTTGAAAATCGAAAGACGAATTGCCTCATCGCTCAAAACCTAGGGGCGAGAGCACCGGAATTCGAACCGTACTATCAGAAATGGATCACGGACCGCCTACCGACGGTGAAAGCTCGCGTTTGCGGAACGTCCGATTAGCGACTGGAAATCACGAGGCGAGCGTCGAAGCAAATCGGCGCACGCACTCTGCCTTGCGGTTCGCCGATTCGTGGTGAGACGAATCAGCGACGCTTTGATTAATCAGCCGAGGCGGTTTTTTTGCGTTTGTGCGGATCAAGTTCACGGACGCGAATTCGAATCGACATCGGAGTAATCTCGATCACTTCTTCGTCGGTGATCCACTCCATTGCTTCTTCGAGTGTCTTCAACTTTACAGTGGTCAATTTCACCGCTTCATCGGTACCCGACGCACGAACGTTCGTGAGCTTTTTCTCGCGGCAAACGTTCACCGTGAGATCGTTCTCTTTCGCGTTCTCGCCGATAACCATGCCGTCGTAAACTTCGGTACCTGGGTGGATAAAGATCTTACCGCGCTCTTCGAGATACCAAAGAGCGTACGGAGTCGACTTACCCTTGCGATCCGAAATCATCGCTCCGTTTTTACGGAAAGAAATGTCGCCTTTGTAGTCGTCCCAGCCAGCGAAGTTTGTGTTGAGCAAACCCGTACCGCGGGTGTCAGTCAGAAACTCAGAACGGTAACCAATCAAACCACGCGCCGGAATGTAGAATTCAATACGGACACGGCCCGAACCTTTGTTCACCATGTTCGTCATAACACCACGACGAATACCCATCTTCTCAGACACGATACCAGTATAGGCTTCGGCGACGTCG
>JALHOI010000420.1 GCA_022843085.1 Pseudobdellovibrionaceae bacterium | reverse complement strand
GCTTCTTCCAAGCGTGCAGGTGAATATCGACGCGGGCTCACTGCCTGTGGCCGAAGAAAATGGCTCCCGTTATTTGAAAATCCCGGTCCGCGAGTAACGCACGCTCTTTGCAATACGTCCAAGATATAGAGGAGAACACCATGACACCAAATATCCATCCCATCGAACGAATCCTGCGAATTGCAGCCGGCCTCGGACTTGTCTCGCTTGCCTTTTGGGGACCAGCAAGCCCCTGGTTCTTTATCGGTCTAGTCCCCTTGGCGACGGGACTGATGGGATGGTGCCCTCCTTACGCATTGTTCGGAATCAACACCTGCAATCTCGGAAAAAAATCGACCGTGCGTTCGTAGAGTGCCGAGCGCCTTTGGCTCAAGAGGCTCGGGCCACTTGAGCCAATAAGTCTCAATTTTAAAATTCATCGGCCCCATGGGACATCCTGGCCGATTTGAACTTGTCTCAACCTGGCACCCTGGCTGCTAAGTCGACTTATATGACGAGATCAATATGAACGCTCCAGCGCTTAACACCGCAGTGTGCCTGCACTGCGGATCACCAGTTTTCGATGCATTGAATTTCGACACGCGGGGATCGTTTTGCTGCGCTGGCTGCAAGTTCGTCTATGAGTTCATGCAAGACCAAGGTTTGACGAAGTTCTACGAACTTCGCGAAGCGAATCCGCCGAGTTCCTATTCACCCATCAAAATTTCCGATGCGGGTGACGCGAATTTTGAACACTTTGATGACGTCGAATTTCTTCGTTCAAAATCTGAAGATGGAAGTCGAGTTCGGTTCTACTTAAAAGGTATGAACTGTGCCGCCTGCGTCTGGCTGCTGGAAAAACTTCCCGACTTCTGCCCCGATGCGAAGTCAGCACGTGTGAATCTGGCCGCATCAACCATCGAGGTCGAAAGAAATCCATCGGGTACCTTTAGTGCCATTGCGCAGATGTTAAATCGTCTCGGGTATCGGCCTCATCCTCTCCGTGAAGATGAAAGTTCAGCGCGCCTTCAAAATCACGAGCAGCGCGAAGATCTCATCCGAATTGGGATCGCCGCAGCACTGACCGGAAACATTATGATACTGACCGTTTCCCTCTATGGTGGGGCTAGCGGTATTCTCGAAAGGCAGTTTCATTGGCTTTCGGCGTTGCTGGCGCTTCCGGTCCTCACCTACTGCGCCTGGCCCTTCTATAAAAGTTCATTCTTTTCTCTGCGCGCGGGCCGTCTCAATATCGATGTTCCGATTGTCATCGCGATTTTTGCCGGCATCGTCACAAGCGCAATCGCATTAAAAATGGATACCAGTGCGACTTATTTCGACTCGCTGTCGATGTTGGTTTTTCTGCTGTTAAGCAGTCGCTATTTTTTGCGAAGCATTCAAAAGCGCCACGCACAATCAACCAATATCGAAGACGATTTGCTCAGTGGATCCGTACAGTTGTTAACCTCTGATGGCGTAAGTGCCGTCAGTGCCTCCTCCCTGCGTCCAGGCGACTTAATTCGCCTCAAAGAAGGCAGCATCGTTCCCGTCGATGGCGTCGTCGACTCCGGATCGGCCACCATCAGCGCTGCTATCCTTACAGGCGAGAGCGTCGGCCTTAGAATTGCGAGAGGATCTGTCGTCGAAGCCGGCTATCGAAATCTTCATGGCGACGCGGTTCTGCGAGTTGTTAATGAAACGAAAAAAACACGTCTCGCACGCATTCTTCGTGAAACCGAGCGACTTGCGGAAACCAAGTCACACTTTGTACACCTCGCGGATCGAACGGCTCAGTACTTTATCGGCATCGTATTGGTCTCCGCGGCGGCGATCGTCGCGTATTTCGCCGGTTCCAATCCGACCGAAGGGGTCTCACGGGCGTTGGCCCTGGTTATTGTAACGTGCCCGTGTGTGTTCGGAATCGCAATCCCACTTTCAATGGCTCTCGCCTTACGAAGGGCCGCAAAAAAGGGAATCATCGTCAAATCAGCGGATGCGATCGAACAGCTTTGGAACGCAAAAACGATTTTCTTCGATAAAACAGCGACACTCACCGAAGGCAACATGGAAGTGCTTCGTTACGTTGAAGCACACAATCACAACCTCCAAATTGTCTATGGACTTGAGAAAAACCAAGCTCATCCCGTCGCGCGCACTCTCACAAACTTTGCTCGAGCCTCGAGAGTCCAGCCAATGGAAATGGAAAACGTCGCCATTTTGGATACGGGTGGTGTCAGCGGACGTTTCGAAGGTGCTCACTATAAACTGCAACCCGTGCGCTACGAAACCACGGATTATCAAGACACCTCTCTTTTAGTTTCGAAATTCGAACTTCTCAAAGATGGAAATGTCATTTCTGGCTTCGAGCTTGGTGACCAGCCAAGGTCTGAAGCGGCGTCCGTTCTTGATGAACTGCGCGGCCGAGGAGTGAAAACTGTCATGCTTTCTGGCGATCGTGGACCCGCCGTGAAGTTCTGCGCCGAAAAACTCGGATTTTCGCCCGACGAGACATTTGCGGAAATGACTCCCGAATCAAAGGCTCTCAAAATATTGGAAACACAAGAGACGAACATTATGGTTGGCGACGGCGCCAACGATGCGGCGGCCTTCGCGGCGGCATCGGTCGGAATCGCCGTCTACGGCAGTCTCGACGTCAGTCTTCGATCGGCCGACGTTTACCTCACGCGCCCTGATCTTGGCTGCATTCCAGAGCTTCTGAATATTGCGCAAGGCGCTCGATCCGCGATCCGGCGCAACCTCGCGTTTTCTGCGTCGTTCAACGTGGTTGCCGGTTCAATGGCCGCGCTGGGTTTTATGACGCCGCTTTGGGCGGCCGTACTTATGCCGATGAGCTCACTCATCGTTCTGCTTTCCGCCAACTGGGAAGGTCCAGCGTGAATATCATCTACTTCCTTCTTCCCATTGCATTGGCGCTTGGCGGTGGATTCGCCATCGCGTTTTCCTATTTTTCCTGGCGCGGTCAGTTCGACGATCTCGAAACGCCCGCCCACCGAATGCTTATCGACGACGACAAAGTTACACCCCCGCGCAAGAAAGGTAATTCAACATGAGTCAAGTTCAACAACCGCAAGA
>JALHOI010000419.1 GCA_022843085.1 Pseudobdellovibrionaceae bacterium | reverse complement strand
AATCCTTACGGCTGCCGACCGAAGCGACAGTAAAATATCGCACGCTTGTCGAAGAACTCCGTCAGGGTGTATCGACACCTTTCCAAGCGATCGCAAAGGTCGACGACTACTTCACGAAAGAGAATTTTCGTTACACCCTGTCTCTCGAGGATGCGAGGTCAACATCGATTGACGACTTCTTATTTCGATTTAAGAAAGGTTTTTGCGAACACTATGCTGCGAGCAGTGCCACGCTCATTCGAAGCCTTGGCTTTCCCGCACGTGTCGTCGTCGGATATCAAGGCGGCAAGTGGAATGACATCTCGAAAGCCTTTGTCGTCAGATCTCGCGATGCGCACGCGTGGGTGGAAGTCTGGGTCGCCTCCAAACAAAAGAGCGGCTACGGCCGCTGGGTCACCTATGATCCGACCGCCAGCATCGCGCCGCTGCGGCTTCGGCTTGGAGGCGACTTTCTCGATCTACCCGAAGACCAGCAGCAGCTGCGAGACACCCAAGACGCACAACTCTTAAAAAGCCTCAGCCAAAATTTGTTTTTGCGAGCGATAGATCAGTCGATGATGCTTTGGGACTATGCCCAAATGAGCTGGACTTCTTTTCTACTTGGGTACGATCAAAGCGGACAACGAAACTTTCTCAACAGAATCATCAACGCCCTCGGTAGCCAATCGCGCCCGTGGATGATGATTCTTTTGGTAGCACTACTTTTTGGAATTATGTTGCGGCTCGTATTTCGCTGGCAATCACGTCTACAAACCGAATCGGCTTTGCGTCGAGAGTGGAATTCGCTCGAAGTTGAGTTGCGCAGAATCGGAGTCATGACTTCGGTTCACGATGGCCCGTTGACTTTACGAAACCGCGCGCCTTCAGACACCCTTCGCGATGGTCTCGATGCCTTTATTGAAATTCAGTATTCAAAGAGTCCGACTGACCCACACGAAAAACTTCGTCGCATGCGGCTCGCTCGCCGTGAGGCGAAGCGACTGCCAACCGTCTCGACTTAAGGCGGGATGACTTTTGATTTTCCGAAATGGCATTTGAATTGCTTCGCATCGAGGGATGAATCATTTGATAAGGTCTGTTCGTTCGAAATCGCTAAATCGGCGGCAATCACGTTTTCAACAGGAACATGAAACCTGTGTTCTCTGCAGCACAGCTTTAGTATTGCGATTTGAAAACATTAAGGACGAAAAAACCGCAAAGCCATTGGTACGAGAAATCGCTGAATGTCCGGCGTGCGCAGTTCGCGCCCGATCGACTGACCACTGCGTTCAATAAAGACAATTTTCCTAAACTGATTCAAGCGCCAGTTTTTTGACTGACGCCAAATCCATGGCTCCGATATCATCCTCGCGTGCGATCCATTCACCGATCAGCCCTATAAACCTCGACGCCGCGAGGCCGGCAAGGCTGTCGGTAACCGCACGCTCGAGAAGTAAAACACCACCCACGGTTTCAGCCAAAGCCATCGCGAAGTCTCGAGCCGACTGTTGCTGAAGCTCGGGCGCCTGGATCGCTTTCTTCCTCGCGTGATGCGCCAGCGCTGACAATCGGCGTTCGATGCGAGCCTTCGGTAGCGAAGTTGGAACCCCCTTTAAGCGAGTCACAAGATCTGAAACCAGCGGCTGAAGGGCTCCGTCTTTTCCCATTGCTCGAAGTATATCGAGCGCCAGCACATTCGTCGTGCCTTCCCATATCGGAAACACTTGAGCATCGCGAAGAAGTCGCGGCACACCCGTATTTTCAATGTAACCTGCACCGCCGAACGATTCGATGGTCTCGCTCGCATTTTGGATGGCTTCGCGTGCGGTATAGAGCTTCACGAGCGGCGTCAGAATTCGAAGCTGAAGCGTTTCTTCGGGCGTCGCGACCCCGCACTCGTCTTTTCCCAAAAGATCAACCGTGTGAAACACAAGTTCAGTCGCAGCTTCCGTGCGTGCGCGCACGCTGGCAATCGTATCGAAGTGTAGTGGTTGATCAGCAATCAATTTGCCGAAGGCCCGGCGCTCGAGCGAGAAGGCTGTCATCAGCTGAAGTCCACGTGCCATTGCGCCGATGCAGCAGACGGAATTATACAGGCGAGTGATATTCAGTAAACTTGAGGCGGTGCGAACGCCCTCACCCGGCTTTCCGACGAGGTAGCCAACTGCTCCGTTCAGGGTCAGCTCGGCTGTTGCAAGCGCTCGGGTTCCCAGCTTGTCTTTCAAACGGTTCACGCGAATTCCCTGCAGCCGTCCTCGTGCGTCTCGAAGCTCAACATAAAAAAGTGCGAGCTGAGCCTCCGTTGACCTATGCGCCGAAGACGACTTCGCAGGCTCGCTCTCCCGAGGCTCGACCCGGGCCTCGACGCGAGCTAGGACAAGAGCCATCTGCGACGTCGTCGCCGATGTAAACCACTTGTCTCCGTAAAGCCTCCACGCGCCATCTTCATAACGTGCGGTGACCGAAGTTTGTGAAACATCTGATCCACCCGCTCGTTCTGTCATCCATTGGCCTGACGTCCAAACTTCGAAAGGATCACGTGACGTTAACTTTTTTAACGCTCGCGCGCGAAGCGCGGCATCGCCGTGGACTTCAATCACTCGCGCGGCACCATCCGACATCGCGAGAGGGCACGTGTAAAAAGCCGAGGCCGGATGAAAGAGAGCGAGCTTTCCAAATTGTAAAAGTCTTGATGCCGCTCCGTATTTTCGTTCGAAGGCAATCGCGACCATTCCTTCTTGCGCCGAGATGGCGGCAAGGTCTTTCCATGCAGAACTCAATTGAATTTGGTCAATTCGATTTCCCCACGCGTCGTACGAGATTAACACTGGAACTTCGCGCTCAGCTCGAAGCCCGAGCGGATCGATGTCGGGCATGACGCGAGCACCGAAGGTACTCAGCTCAGACGAAAACTCTCTCCACTGTTCGTCGCTCACGCGCGAGCGAATCGCGCGCCGAAGTGCACCACTCGATGCCCAGGGATTTGGCAACTCGGGCGGCGTCTGAAAGAACGAAATGGGTTCCAATTTTTCTGACATCTATCTTTTCCCCTTTTCCCCCGGGCGAAGGCAGCAGCACGTTGGCATCGATCGGTCCGCCGCTGTTCCTCTTGC
>JALHOI010000418.1:699-3095 GCA_022843085.1 Pseudobdellovibrionaceae bacterium | reverse complement strand
CATCCGCTTTGCAGGAGGCGAGGGCGTCGCCTTGCAAACTGTTGCGATTGAGAAGCTTGAGGCCTCACTTTTAGCTTCTCGTTGGAAATTCGTGTTCGAGCAGTTCAAGCCCGATGGCGGCAAAGCGGACTTAAAAGTTGAGGCTGACGTCGATGCGGAGGGCCGCGATGCGAAAGTGGACGTCGTATTCCAAGAACTAAAACTGAATCCGCGTGTTGAAAAAGTCATCTTTACCGGGCCGGTCGCGAAGATGTCAGGCACGATTAATTTTTCTCTCGGTTCGTTTCGCGAAACAGAAGAAGCCCGACTGACGAAATTAAAGTCTTCGATGACTGTCTCCGGTCTCGAAGGCACAGAGTTGACCTCGGACGAAGTGAAGTTCGAATCCCATTTGGCCAAAGGGGAAGGCGCGAAGGACGAAAACGAAGTCTACGCATAAACGACTCGTTTTGCATCACTAAAAACGGGTCGACTCTTCAAACTTCTCGAGCCGTCGTTACTCGGCTGGTCAGGCGACACCGTCGCATCTGGCGACCGCTTAGTTCTCGGGAAGGTCGCTGTTCGAGGCCGTTTTCGTGAAAGCGGCTTTCAATGGAGTCTCGCAACAGCGCTCGTAGGCCCGTCAGTTCGACTCGCGAGTCGCGGCCGGGTCTTTCGCGATCACGCTATTGATGCGGAACTTGAGGCCAGCTATCCGCTTGCGGCCCGACTGAAGTGGAACGTCTCGGGCACCTGGCTGATGCCAAGTTTCTCAGGTACGTCGCCTGAACTCGGGACACTTTTTTCAAAAGCAGGATTGCCGAAAGACACAATTAAAGGTGCAGTACCGGCTCGCCTTCTCGGAATACCCCGAGACTGGAGCCCATCGTCTGATCCGTAGCGGTTCAGTCTCAGCGTTAGCGAGTTTGCTTCCGTGCAGCCTCACAAATTGCTTGGCGTTTGCGATCGTAGAAGGTCGCCGAGGTTTCAAGACTTCCGCGCTTCGTGATCTGACCGCAATCTGAGAGCAGCCAATCGGGTCGGTGAGGTGGAATTACCATTCGTTCAAGCAGAGCGTCAGACCCCGCCGTCATTTGCCTTTGAAACTCGAGATCGGTGAGAGGCGACGATATTGGAGAACGACCAACCGCGAGGCCAACGACCAAGACCAGTGCGCTGACCAGTGCGCTGATCAGTGGGCTGAAAAATGAAGCCAGGCTTGGCCCAGTGATAGCGACGAAATCAAAACCCATGCAAAGTTTTTGACTCAATGCATGTTTTTCGTCAACGAGAAAGGCGCTGGAGTGTGCGCTCAAGCGATCGCGAGACCGTTTTTTCAACGACGTTCGAGATCATCATTGAGACTGATTCTTCAAGACGATCACGCCAGCTTCGCGCGGGGCGCCAAGTAAGATGAATAACGTCGCGGTCCTCTTCGTGGCGTGCTCGGTCGATGTACTCGTCGCTGGTCGCAAGCTCGTCGACAAGACCCAACGGAAGACCGTCGGCGCCGTGCCAGATTTCGCCGGTCGCAACTTTGTCGAGATCGAGCGCAGGCCGAAACTGCTTCACATGATTTCGGAAAAGCACGTGCGTCTCCTGAATTTGATCTGCGAACTTTTGGACACCCTCGGGCGTCAGGGCTCCGAACATGCTGACAGGTCGCTTGTGTTCGCCGGCTGTAACTTCGAGATAGTCGACGTCGAACCGCTTGAGTAGTCGGTTCAGGTTCGGAACACTCCCAATAACTCCGATTGAGCCGATAACGGCAAACGGGTTGGCGATAATGCGGTTACCGACAACAGCCATCATATAACCGCCGCTCGCTGCGACTTCATCGATTGCAACCGTCAATTTGATTCCAGCTTTTCTGAGGCGAGCGAGCTGACTTGAGGCGAGCCCGTAACCTGTGACTGTTCCGCCGGGACTTTCGAGTCTCAACAAGACTTCGTCGGTTATGGTCGATCGCTGCGAGGTGACGAGATCTAAAATTGCAGTCACCTCGTTTCGCAGCGAATCGACGTGTGATGCCTCGACGTCTCCTTTAAAATCTAAAACCCACAGCCGTTTTTTCGACGTGCCTGTGTCGACACGTTTTTTTTCAGCATCATCGTCGGCCTTCAATCGCGCCTTCCACTCTTTTTTCGAGAGAAAAAATGATTCAAGCGATCGTTTGCGTTCGCTCCATTCATCGTTGATCGATTTTGCCTCAAGCCGGGCCGAGGGCCTCGCTTTCACACCTAGACTTGAGAAAATAGCGATAAGCCCGGCTGCTAAACCGAGTATCGCGAGCAGCACGACAGCGACCTGCCCGACGAAAAGGATGAGCTCGGGAGATACATGTTGAATGAGACGATCAGGGAAGGAGAGTGCATTTGAAGTGTCCATTGCGCCTCACTTTCGCCTAGTTCGAGCCG
>JALHOI010000418.1:0-689 GCA_022843085.1 Pseudobdellovibrionaceae bacterium | reverse complement strand
CGAGTTTAAATCGAATTCGGCGGCAATATGTCTTGCGGCTAGGCGTCCGTGTCTCTTTTTCCGATAGTCTTTACGCAACCTGACCGAAAAAGACTCAATGAAAACAAGCATTCGGCTGTTCAATATTATTTCCAGCGCGCTGGCTGGTTTTGTTCTAAGTGCCGGGATGGTGATGGCGGAATCCGATCGCGACTACGAAACTTCGCTGCGAGAACGAAAACGCGATTTCGAGAGCTATATCAAAGAGCGCGATACCGTTAAAAGCGACATTGCAGCTGCGGCGGCGGCTCTTCGTCTCGCGCGACAGGCGAATGAACGTGAACTCAAAAAAAATGAGAGCGCGTACCAAAAGACGATGAAACGGTATTCGATGGAAGAAGCTGAAGCGCGCGACCTGGCCGATGAAGAACGGCTTGCAGAAGAGCGCGCGCAGACCGATTTACGGCGCGTGCAGTACGTTGTCGGGCGCGACAAACGGCGTTTGATTGAGGCGTCGGTTGGTCCGCTTGATCCCTACAAAGAGGCGAACATTGATATGAAAGTCGAACCCGAGACGAAAGTTTCTCACCCACCATCTTTATCGCCCTCGGGTGAAGAAACGGGCGCGTTCTAGATTTTTTACTCAGTTTGGCCGTTCAGCATGATGTGATTCTTCGAAGGTAGGCAACGTTTGAATTCGGCAGCGATCG
>JALHOI010000417.1 GCA_022843085.1 Pseudobdellovibrionaceae bacterium | reverse complement strand
TGAATAGGTGCCTCGAACTTCGAAGTCAGTAGGACATGCTTTTTGAATCGGAAAACTGGTTAGAATTTGATTGTCAGGTGTAGAGGTAGTCACTCTGAATGACAGAAGTCCAGCATGACACTTTTCTATTGAACGGCCCTGAGTACGGACATCATACGTCACAATATTTTTATCGTGAGTCAAAGTCAGCAACAGGGGCCGCCCCGTAGGCCAAGTAACGATCGCAGAATAATCGTTCAAAACGTCGCCCGATACGAACTCGATCTTGAAGTCTTCAAGAACGAGAGGCTGTTTCGCATCAAGCTGTTGCTCGAGTGCACTGACGCGAGGATCTGCGGGTGTTTCTTTGTCTTTTTTGAAGGCGCAGCCTGAAAGACCTAATGCGAGGCTTGCGGCCGCGGCGGTCAATGCAGCGACGTTTTGGGTGTGGGAATTTCTTGAGGTCATGGAACGCTCCTGATCAAGCGAAAATTCTTGCAGCGCTGGGGCACACACCGCTTGAGCAAGAGAGCGGCCACCCGTAAAAGATCGAGCGGGTTTAGGGTCGATTAAAATCGCAATTGAGCCCGGGCATCCGCGAAGTTCTTTCACCGAATCCGTGTGATGCAATGATGAATGAAACTTATTCTTGAGGTGTCAATTAGGTGAACAAAGCGTGGGTACCAGGTACCCTTCGCCAAGTTTGGAGTTTCACATGAGTCAAGTTACTGAGAATGTCGCGATCATTGGTGCGAGCGACCAACCCGAGAGGTTTGCGTACCGCGCCGATAAACTCTTAAAGTCGTTTGGACACGTTACTTTTTTGATCAACCCGAAGTTTGCTTCGATCGAGGGGCAAACGTGTTTTCAGAAATTGAGTGACCTTGAACTGACGCCGATTCAAACGGTCACCTTGTACGTGAATCCGAAGATTCTAGAATCACAGCTCTCCGACATTATTCAGCTTGCTCCGAAGCGAGTGATTTTTAATCCTGGCACCGAGGATGTCAAAATAGAGGCACGTCTATCCGCGGCCGGAATCAAAGCGGTTCGCGCTTGCACTCTCGTAATGCTAAACGGCGGTACTTTCTAGGTACCTGCTTCCCAATTTTGGGAAGCAGGTACCCGCGCTCCCGCGCTTCGACCTGATGCGACAGAGCTTAGTTCATGTTGTCGTGGACTCACACGTCGAGTACTTCGATCTCTCAATATTTTTAATTCAACACTTTGAAGTGGCCTGGCCGTTCAATCAGCGGTGGGACCTACAAAAGGGGAGCTCGTGACGCGAGAGTTTATCGATTTTTTAAAGCACTACGGCGTAATAGGCCTCGCGATTGCGGTGATCATTGGCGGAAAATTGAACGCGATGGTCGACGCGGTGGTGAAAGAGCTGCTGATGCCTCTCATCGGTCTTGTGATTCCCGGCGGCGACTGGAGAAATCTGGCCTTCACCATCGGTGAAACCAAATTTGGTGTCGGTCCCGTACTAGCCGCGTTCGTCGATTTTTTGATCGTCGCTCTTGTGGTCTTCTTGATTTCGAAAAAAATTCTTCGCGAAGAAGTTGTAGCGAAAAAATAGATATCGAAGGCTCACGGCTGAGAGCTTTGAGAATAAGAATTTGAGAATGACAAATAGATTAGGTTTTTGGATTTACCGTTTGGAGTTAGGAAAATGAAGATGAAGCTCGCCTCTTGGTCCCGCCCTCTTGCTCGTGTACTCACACTGACTTTCGCAATTGCAGCGGTGACAACGTCAGCGCTCGCGCAAGTGCCGGTCGATGCCGCTCGACCGCCCGATGTGGCTCCTGAAAAGCCAGCGTTCGAGGGCACAGCCGAAGTCAGTGCGCTTGTGACGAACGGAAATACAGACAACCAAACAACAGGACTGTCGTTCGATCTTGCGTGGCGACCGAACCCGTGGCTTGCGAATCTAAAGAGCAAATACCTGACAACGATAAGCCAAGAAACTCTGACGCAAGAGTCGTTTGAGATCGCGGGTCGTGCGGGTCGAAAGTTGACCGAGAAATCTGACACTTTCGTTGAACACACCTATTTGAAAAACCAGTTCGCAGGTACCGACAACCGAATGATCTCTTCGTTAGGTGCAGGATACTTCTGGATCCAAAGCGATCTTCAGACGTTGCGAACAGAAGCCGCACTCGGTTACACGCACGAAGATCGCACCGATCAAACAAAACTTGGTTTTATGTCGGGTCTTGCTGGTCTCATTTATAAGTACAAGCTTTCACCGACCGCCGATATTTCGCACGAAACAAAATATCTGCCGAACTTCCAAAACGGCGACGACTGGCGCCTCACGACCGAAACTTCACTCTCGGCTGCAATCTCGAGCATGTTCTCGAGCAAAGTGGCCTGGAAGTACGAACACGTGAATGACCCGCCGGCTGGCAAGATTCGCGGCGATACAACAACGACCGTGTCGCTTCTTGCTAAGTTTTAGATGCTAGGGCTTGCTGCAGGGTCGGCAGTCGGCTGGACGCTTTTCGATTTTTCTCGCCGCCGTGTCGGCGAGAGCTTGCCGGCTGTTCCAGCCGTCATTGCTATTATGCTGATGCAGGCGTTGCTGTGTCTGCCGTTTGGAGATTGGGGAGCTTTGGCAAACCAAAACCAAACTTGGTATCAGAACGCAGGCTTCAGCATTTTGACGAATACTCTCGCGAACATTTTATTTGTGATGGCTGTGCAGCGCGCGGCTTTCACGCTTGTGGTGCCTCTTCTGTCGCTCACGCCGGCGTTCGCAGCCGCGGCGGGCTGGATCGTTTTCGGCGAAGCATTGGGCCCAAAACAGATTATCGGTGTCGTCGTCGTCGTCGGCGCCGCACTCTGGCTTGGCTGGAACGGCGAAGGTCGAAAGACCAATCGCGACGAGCGCATCGCGATGTCAATGATGGCGTTCACCGCGATTTTGTGGGCCATCACACCTTTTTTCGACCGCGCGTGCACAAAGGATTCGAGCATTGATCTCGCGGCCTACGTCGGAAGCCAGTGTCTGGGTGTCGCACTTCTTTCAGCCTCAGTTGCATTGATGCAGCCCAAACTTCGCTCAGGCTTTCAGGGTGTATCAAAGCACTTTCGAAAAGCGGCGCCGTGGGTTTTGCTCGCGGCGATCGCGGCTT
>JALHOI010000416.1 GCA_022843085.1 Pseudobdellovibrionaceae bacterium | reverse complement strand
TCACCGGTCGTGTATTCTCGCCATGCGAATTCTTGCGACTGCGGCTCAGAGCGAATCGTAAACAGCGGCGAAGCAACTTGTTCGCCGATCTTGCCGCGAAGCTGACTTGTACCAGCAATCAATCGACTGTCTTCAATGTGCGAAAACCACGTCCCCATCATGTCGTAAACGACATCTGGGGTCAGAATTGCGGGACCTACAAACTTTCCTTCAAACGGAGTATGCTCGACCTCTTTCACCGAGCTCGCAAACAATCTCTCGATCGAACCCCAATTGATCAAATCTTTTGAAAGGTCTCGTGAAACCGCGCCCGAGTAATTAAATGAACTCGTCTTGTCACCGCGCTTTGAAGAAAACATCGCCATCATCGAGTAGAAGCCTGCGCTTTCATCAAGCTCAAGACCCAATGAATTTGCACGCACCGTGCGGCCGCGCTGAAACTTCAGCGTCGACTGCTCAACGACAAGCTCGGGGTACGACTTCGCCACGTTTTCAACCAGCGCGTTAACACGAGAGTACATTGACTCGAGCGAAGCCTCGACGGGGCCCTCTGAAACGACAGGGGCTTCACGTTTTGGTGCAAACGCGCGCGCCTCGTCGACCGGTGCCGCCTTCGCGGCTTCTTTTAATTTAGCGATGCCAGAGGCGATGCTGTCATCGTCAAGTTGGTTCAGCGAGATTGCGGCGTAACGCCCGCCTGCTATCGCTCGCATCTTTAACTCGACGTTTTCGGTATTTCGCAAAAGCGAGATATCGCCCGCATCAATCTGCATTTCGGTTTCTGCTTTTTCGCTGACGATCACCTCGGCATGATCAAAGCCAGCCGACCGTACTTTCGCTAAAACTTCGTTCGCTAGCTTCAGGTTCAGTTCTGAAGTCTCCATCACTGACCTCCCACTTGAACGCGACACTTTATCGCCGGTCCACCCATTCCAACTGGCATGGGTTGTTTTTTTCCACAGTACCCAGACGACTCCCACGCAAAGTCGTCTGACACCATAGAAACCGATTTCAACATCTCAAATGCGACACCCGAGATTGTCGAATCGCGAAGAGTACGGCCGCGTTTGCCATTTTTAATTTCAAATCCGTAGCAGGCTGCGAACATGAATTCGCCGGTCGTATCGGCTTGGCCATTTCCTGGCTTTGCCAGGTAGTAGCCGTTTTCGATCGAGCTAATCATTGCGTCCAGCTTCGATTTTCCTGGCAAAATAGCCGTATTTCTCATTCGAATCAGTGGCTCGTCAGCGAAGGTGAAGGCTCGCGCATGCCCTGTCGCCGCTTGCTCGAAATGATCTGCCGTTTCGCGATTATTCATGAAGGTCTTCAAAACTCCATTTTCGATGATGATGGTGTCTTTCGCTTCGACCCCCTCATCGTCGATGTGTACTGGTTGCGGCGCTGTTACGCCCTGGTAGGTGTGGGCAAAATCGACCAGCGATATGAGAGGGCTCGCAACGGGGGCCTGAAGCAAACCACCCGCAACCGAACCACCCAAAACCAAATCGGCCTCAACTGTATGCCCCACAGCTTCGTGAGCTAGAATTCCCGCAAGGTCGGCATCAAGAATCACGTCGAATGTCCCGGCTTGCGGTATCACGCCTTCTGCTTTTGCTGAAACCATCTCGTAGATCTTATCCAGCCACGCGTCGTATGAATTCGGATCAAGTGAAACAGTATCTTGCAACTGCCCGAGACCGCCGCGTACGTCGCGCGCCGTGACCGGGCCGTGAGCCGAATCTTTAATCATCGAAACGTGAAGATGGCCACGGGGCACCAGCGAGTACAGCGTCGAACCATTCGAAGTTAAAAGCTGCTTTTCCATGTCGAGTGCCGAAATCGTCACAGACCGGGCCTTCAACGACGGGTACCTCGCTAAAATCTTCGCGTCCATCGCCTTTAGAAAATCAATCCACTCACTTGTGGCAGGGACAGGTTTTGAATTGGACGCAGTCGCATACGATCTTTCAAAAGAAGCTGTCGGCGTCGACACAAGCCGGGCCTTCTTAGATTTCTTGCCACCTAAAAACGAAGCGTTTCGCGCCGCCTCTTTCAAGGCCCGTCTTGCTGAATCTTTCGTCGGCGACGAGTGAGACGAAAACCCCCAATAGCCGCTACTAAAGGACCTCGCCGAAATACCGCGAGAACTTTCTTGAAGGTTCGAGACGAGTTGACCGTTCAACATGGTCATTCGCAGATCGAGGTTTTCTTGGTACCGAATTTCTGAGTATGCGTCGACAGAACTTCCCGCAGAAACGACTTCGGACTTGAGTGAAGAGAGATCAAGCATAGATAATCCTCCAGAGACGGTGAGGTTCCCACCGCGAGGTGACTTGTGTCAAAATACATCGGCTTAGCGATTGCGTTCGCGTTTTTCGCGACATGGGTTTACCGAAAGCTGCGCCATTTGCGCCATTTTAAAGGAGGCGAACTCAAAAGTATCCCAACTGGAGTCAGTCGGTGGACGTACCTGCTTGTCCTCATCTTGATCCTCGTTGGGGGCATCGCATTGCCGATCAGCGTCGGCCAACTGGTGGCCGAGTTTGATCGACAACAAAGTTGGGTCAAAGCAACGGGCTTCGTGACCGAACACGTTGCAAGCGGCACCTACCGCGGGCGCCCGACCTACCAAACCCGGTTTCATTTTCAAACTTCGCTTGCGCAAGCGAGCGAAGATCATGCGGTCATCGACCCCGCAAAATCAGAAAAGCCGCCGGCCGTTTCGTCGTCGATCAAGGTGCTCTACGACCCTTCAAATCCCCGGCGCGCTGTGATTGACAGTTTTCAAAAGCGGTGGCTCATGCCGATTCTACTTTGCGCCGTCAGCCTAATTTGTCTCTGGTTTTCGCTTGGAGCCATCGTAAGAATCGTGAAGCTTCAGTCTTTGGCAAAGCTTCGAATCATCGGGCCGCATGCTGGCCTCGGTCACGGCCGACTCCTGCGCTCAGAAAAAAACTTTTTTTTATCGCTTCGAAACAAGCCAAGCTGGTCGCTCGTCGTTGAGTACACAGATCTCGCGAACCGCCATTATCTAGCTCGAAGCGAACCCTTCTGGGATTTTCATCCCGACGCGTGGACGAACGAATCGATACTGGTACCGCTTTCGATCGACCGGCAAGATCCAGCA
>JALHOI010000415.1 GCA_022843085.1 Pseudobdellovibrionaceae bacterium | reverse complement strand
CTCAGATGGATCGATTTATGTTTAAGATCATGGTGGAGTATCCGTCAAAAGCTGAAGAATTCGAGATCATGAATCGCATGGGGCAAGATAAACAGCCGTCGATCGAGCCTGTGATCTCGCGGGAAGATCTTGTTCGTGCTCGGTCGCGCGTGGATGAGATTTACGTCGATGATAAAATTAGGCATTACATCGTCGAACTTGTGATGGCGACTCGCGAGCCAGCGAAATACGGCCTGGGATCACTTGCTCCACTGATACGTGTCGGTGCTTCACCGCGCGCAACCATTTCTCTGATTCGCGCAGCGAAAGCCCACGCTTTCATTCGCGCGAGAGGTTTTGTGACCGCCGAAGATGTGAAAGCCGTAGCCCCCCGGGTGCTTCGTCACCGTTTGATACTTTCATTTGAAGCTGAGGCTGAAGAAATCAAAAGCGATCAAATCGTAAAAGATCTTTTGAGCCACGTCGAAGTTCCGTAAAGTACTTTCCTAACAAGGCGGTCGGTCGTTGTCTCTACCCCCAGAGATTCTAAAAAAAGTAAGACTGCTCGAGATTTCGACGCGCAAGCTGGTGAACTCAATTCTCACCGGAAGCTACAACTCGGCCTTCAAGGGGCAGGGTATGACGTTTTCTGAGTTTCGCGAATATGTACCTGGTGACGATGTTCGAACCATTTCATGGACACTGACAGCGCGAACCGGAAAAACACACATCAAGAAATACGACGAAGAACGCGAGCTTACTCTCATGCTCGTTGTTGACGTCAGCGGATCTCTCGATTTTGGAACTGGCGTTGATTTCAAGGGCGAAGTCGCGACACATCTTTCGGCGTTACTCGGTTTTGCGGCTCAAAAGAACGGCGACCACGTCGGACTTCTGCTGGTCAGTGACCAGGTCGAACACTTTGTTCCTGCGAAAAAGGGACGAGGTCACGTCAACCGAATTCTTCGCGACCTCTACTACCAAAAACCGCTTCACCGGCAGACGAAGATTTCGGCCGCTGTTCAATATCTGCAAGGTGTCCTTAAAAAGAAAGCGATCGTTTTTGTGATTTCTGACTTCAACGATGATGGTTACGCCGAGGCCCTGAAAACAATGTCGAAAAAACATGACGTTGTTGCCATCGTTGTTGATGATCCTGCCGAACGAAAGCTGCCTGCGATGGGTTTGGTCGACATGCGCGACAGCGAAACCGGCGAAGTCGTAACAGTTGATACAAGCTCAAGGTCGTTTCGCGACGCTTTTGAAGTCGAAATGAGAAAGCGGTTTGAAATCCGCGAGCGTGAGCTGCGAAAAGCTGGCATCGATCGTGTTGACGTTTCAACGAACTCAGATTTCGTCGCACCACTCGCTGCTTACTTTCGAAAGCGATCTGCCGGAGGTCGAAGGTGACCCCGATCATCTGGAATTGTGAGACGGGAGGAATACCGTCCGAAGGCCTAACCGTTGGAGCACCGTTTGAGCTTAAGTGTTCTGGCACCGAGGTTCCCGATTTTAACGTCAGTCGCTTTTCGCTCGAATTGCAAAAACTTGATAAGTATCGGCTGCGTATTCTCGAGAATAAGGGCGCATCTAGCAATAGTGTTCAGTTGATTGTGACAAGCTATGTCCCTGGCGAGGGAGAGCTTCGCGATGTTGTCTTAACCGACGGACAAAATCGTATTTCGTTAAACGGCATTCAATTTGGTGTCGCGTCGGTGATTAAACAAGGAGAAGAAGCGAAGCCGTTTCCCTCGGTCGCGCCAGTCAACATGATGTGGCCCACCTACGCGATAGCAGCGCTGGGCGGACTCTTGCTTTTCATCGTTTTTATAGCGGTGGTGGTTTTGCAGAGGCGAAGCCGTCGAAGAAAGTTTCAAGCCTGGCTTGAGACGACGAAGACTCCGCTGTCTCCATTTGATCAGTTAAACAAAGATCTCAGGCGTGCCCAGAAGGATCGCAATCCCGTTTCTCAAATTACGGAACTCGAGAAAATGACCCGCATTTTTTTGTCTCGCAGCTTTGAGGCGCCTTTGATGGACGCTTCGGCACGTCGGGTTCTGACGACGATCAGTCGCCGAGATTCGCGCGTTCGAGTTCGACTGGCACCTTTGACGATTCGTTTATTCGGTGAATTCGAGCGAGTTCGTGCGAGTCTCGACAAGGATCAATTGAATGCGACAGAAGCTCTGAACGTGACGCTTCCCCAGGTTCATGAGTTGGTACGAGAGTTCGGAGAACGCGTGAAAAGCGAGCAGAACAAGAAGCGAAGGCCATCGTCATGAGCTGGTATTCCGCGTGGGCCTTTGGCCTTTTGCCTATCTTGCTATTTGTCGCGTTGTACGGCTACTGGCGATCGCGAAAACGTTCGGCGACTGTTCAGTACTCGTCCGTGTCACTGCTTAAGAATTTGCCCCGACCGCTACGCACGAGGCTTTTGTGGGTTCCGCCGTTTTTGATGACCGTCGCACTCGGTCTTATGATTCTGGCGTTGGCTCGACCCCAACGTGCCGATACGAAGGTCAGCAAAAACGTTGAAGGCATCGACATTATGCTGGTGCTTGATGTTTCTGATTCGATGTTAATCGAAGACATGAAGCTCAATCGTCTCGAGGCCTCCAAGGCGATTCTAAAAGAATTCGTTCGTCGCCGCACGACCGACCGGCTAGGTCTCGTGATTTTTTCGGGCGAGGCCTACACACGTGTGCCCCTAACACTCGACTACAAAGTTTTGGTCGAGAGCTTGGATGCTATTCGTATCAGTCGAAATATTAAGATGGGCACTGCGATCGGCGTTGCTCTCGCAGCTGGTTCGGGACGACTTAAGGATTCGGTCGCGCGTTCGCGAGTCATGGTCTTTTTGACTGACGGTGAGAATAACTCGGGTACGATTGATCCCGAAACCGCGCTCGATATTGCGAAAGGTTACGGAATACGAATCTATTCGATCGGAGCCGGCGTCGACGGCGATGCGCAACTACCGGTCGAAACGCAAGACGCCTTCGGGCGAAAAGTTAAACGATACCAGCCGATTCACTCGACGGTGAATGACGAGCTACTTGGCAAAATGGCGACAGACACGGGCGGTAAGTATTACCGCGCGACAGACAACGACTCGCTCAAAAAAGTTTTCGCCGACATCGATAGGCTTGAGAAGGCGAAGATCGACGTCAACCAGTAC
>JALHOI010000414.1 GCA_022843085.1 Pseudobdellovibrionaceae bacterium | reverse complement strand
CTGAAGCGCCATTGAAAGGCTGTAGTGTTTTGACTGCTGGCCTTGGTGGAATGGGTGGTGCCCAACCGCTCGCGGCCGTATTTGCTGGCGCAGCTTGTCTCGCTGTTGATGTCGATCAAACCCGAATCGATTTTCGCCTTCGTACAAAGTACGTCGATGAACTTGCGACCGATATTGACGACGCGATCGCTCGAATCGAAAAATACAAAGCCGCGGGCCTAGCGAAATCCGTGGCTCTTCACGGCAACATGGCTGAAGTCATTCATCAGTTAATCGCAAAAGGGTTTAAGCCTGACGTCGTGACTGATCAAACAAGCGCTCACGATCCTTTGAACGGTTATATTCCTGCAGGCTACTCGCTCGAGAAAGCGGCCGAGCTTCGAAAGCTCGATGCGAAAAAATACGAAAGTTTGTCTGTTCAATCGATGGCGAAACATGTCGCCGGGATGCTCGAAATGAAGTCGCAGGGCTCTGTTGCTTTTGACTATGGAAACAACATCCGTGCCCGTGCGGTTCAAGGCGGAATCTCGAACGCCTTTGATATTCCCGGCTTTGTTCCAGAGTATATTCGGCCCTTGTTTTGTAAGGGGTCTGGCCCGTTCCGATTCGTTGCACTCAGCGGTGAAGCGAGTGATATCAAAGTTTGTGATGATGTTTTGCGAGAGCTGTTTCCCCATAAGAAATCTTTGCTCCGTTGGCTCGATATGGCGCAAGCGCGCATCGCGTTTCAGGGCTTACCCGCAAGAATCTGCTGGCTCGAGTATGGTGAGCGGGCGAAGGCCGGTCTGGCGCTAAATGAACTTGTTCGCACAGGAAAAGTTAAAGCCCCCATCGTCATCGGTCGCGATCATTTAGACTGCGGTTCGGTCGCGTCGCCGAATCGCGAAACCGAGGCGATGAAAGACGGGTCTGATGCGATCGGCGATTGGCCAATTCTCAATGCTTTGGTTAATACGGCATGCGGCGCGACTTGGGTCAGTTTCCATCACGGTGGCGGTGTCGGGATGGGCTATTCGCTTCACGCAGGCCAAGTCATTGTCGCCGATGGAACAGCGGCTGCTGCCAATCGGCTTGACCGAGTTCTAACGGCAGACCCGGCGATGGGTGTCTTTCGTCACCTCGACGCAGGCTACGAGGACGCGATGGTGATAGCAAAAGAACGGAATATTCAAATTCCCTAGCGCCGCGAACTAAAAAATGAATGCGAACAAAATGCCAGAGCCGAAAGCTAAGACGGTCGCTAGTGTTCGGCCATTGACGTGAGGTAGAGCCGTGGCCGTCGTTATTCGTACAAGAGGGCACGTGTTCATCGAAATCCCTTCGACCCTGTCAGAATCGCACAAGCCAAAGACGCCAGAGTAATCGCGACGGGCTTTTCACACTCACGTCTCAGTTTGAGACTGCGCGAGCAGGCGTTACACTTTCCGAGCTGCGGCTTTGAGTCATGCTTTGGTGGCCGTCGGGACGCATCCCTAAGTAGCTGATCGGCTACTTGGACAAGAGTGCTACTTGGACACGGGCGCTAGTTGGAGAAGAGCGCTCGTGGAAGAAGTAGCGCGGCCTGAGGATCAGCGCTACTTGACGAAGAGCAGTTTTGGCCGCCGCTCTTGGGCGGCGCCTTGGGATTAGGGATTAGCGGTTAAGCGTTTTGGCGAGGCGACTAGCCGCCGCATCGACGGCTGCTTGGAGGTCGCCTTCGTCATGGCTCGCCAAGTGTTGGCGCCACTCGGTGATCTCAGTCGCTTCGTTGATATCAGCGCTCAGCTGGTTTTCTTCAACATTTAGAAAGCCGATACGGCCCTGGGTCATTAGGAGTTGGTTTTGATCGGAACCGGACCGAACACGTTCGATATCTGCCAACGCAGCTTCGATCATATCGCGTGTTTCGGTGCGAGAATTCTCGATTAGGCTTTTCATCGTGTCGGCGTCGGCCGAGATTTCCGCCCAGAAATTCGCCTCAGCTTGGCGTTTCAGTTCGTTGGCTGCGCCTTCGAACGGTATCAATGTCTTAAGAAAGAGGTCGCGCGAGTACTTCATGTATCTGACGCCGCTGTCGGGCGCGTTCGCGGCGACATTTTGAAATTCGCCAGAGGCCCAGCGGTTGATCAGCATCCCCTCGATTGCAACATCTTCGAGAGCACGACGCACGTAAACTTCTTTTCCCCCTATGATGAGTGTGCGAAGCGCGTCGCTGGCGATTTGTAAATCTCGACGATTCGGCATCGACTGGTAATCTTCAATTGCTTTTTCAAGCTTGAGCGAAGCCTCGTTTACATCTCGCTCGAGCTGCGAAAGGGTTTGAATCTCGGCGGCGGCTTTGCGCGACTGATTGAAGTTGTAGTGCATCAGCTCATGAACAAGCGTCCAACGGTCACTGGCTTCGTCGACCAGAATTGTCGGCTGAACCATCTCGCGAGATCGGCAGGCCGGAGTTCCACCGCCGACACCGCAGAATTCAAAAAAGACACCGGCGAGTTGGCCGCCACTCACGCCCCCGGCCGCCTGATTCCAAACTTTACTCATATCCGAATCTGCAGCCGGCAGATTGAAGTAGGTCGGGCACTGGCCCTTCATACTTTCGCGAGGAACTTTAAAGAGTCGAATGCCGAGCGCTTGCACATATGCCGTCGTCGAAGTCGAAGACGCATTCAAGACGGCGTCAAGATCGTAGCGATCGTAGGGTTTTCCGAAGTAATCGGATTTTACAAATTCGGTCTTTGTTGCGTAGGGAAGCACAGCGCTGGCGCCAACATCAGGTTTCGTATCGCACGCCGAGAAGTCAGTGACGATTCGTTTATCTCCGCCCCCTTCGCCGCCGCCGCACGCCGAAAGCGCGAGAGAAAGGCCCAACACCATTAAACCAAAAGTAGATCGAGACTTACGTGCCGAAAATACACCCACAGTTTTCCCCCCGGAAAAAAACTGGCGATGGTTCGAGATACCCCCCGGTATCTCGCGCCACTGGTTCCATTTCGGAACCTACGCCTGGGAGAACGAACTACTTCGATTTCGCGCCCGTAGCACGCGAAATTTTAGGGTAGGATTTACTTTTTTTTCATGGTTAACATTTTGCGCTTTTTCTAGAATTTTTTCGTGCTCAGTTTGAAATTGAGAAAGGTAGAAATCAAAACTTCCAGGAGCGATTTTTGGATCTTCAAT
>JALHOI010000413.1 GCA_022843085.1 Pseudobdellovibrionaceae bacterium | reverse complement strand
CGGTGAAGTCGGCAAAGGATATAAGATTGCCATTGAAACCTTAAACGAAGGTCGCATTGGTATTGGCGCGCAGATGGTTGGCATTGCTCAGGGCGCCTACGAGGCCACACTTGGGTACATCAAAACCCGTGAGCAGTTCGGCAAAGCGATTGCAGATTTTCAGGGCGTCCAGTTTCAGCTCGCTGAGATGCGCGTGATGCTCGAAGCCTCTCGGCTTCTGGTCTACAACGCAGCTCGCTTGAAGGATGCGAATCAACCGTTCATCGAAGAAGCGGCAATGGCGAAGCTTTACTCATCTCGCGTGGCCGAAAAAATCACATCACTTGCGATCGATCTCTACGGCGGCAACGGGTTTACCAAAGAATACCCCGTCGAGAAATTCTGGCGCGATGCCAAAATCGGGCAGATTTACGAAGGCACGAGCAACATGCAGCTTCAGACGATTGCGAAGATGGAACTCGCCCTGAGTTAAGCTTCGGACTTAGCGGTCCGACTTAGCGATCGAAAACCCGAAGAACGGCGGCGACGGCGTCTTCAAACCGGCGCCATGGCCAGTCGCCGGAAATTCTTGGCACGTGAATAAACCCGCTTTGAATACGGGTAAACCGAAGTTCATTTTGCATTTGAAAGAAAAGATCGTTGCACACGTATGCGCCTGCGTTTGATGACGTCTTCGCCGGAATCTTGCTTGCGACAAGTTCTTGCAGAATCTGATGCACTGGCAGAGTACTCGGCAGCGCGAGCGGGGCCTCCGAAACGATCTCGCCCGAGGGAGAAAATCCCGAGTTATCGCCTCTTGATGTCTGATCGCCGCCTCGGAAATTTAAGGCGAGCATTTCAATATCGAACGAGTCGCGCCCGCCAGCCAGGCCAAAACTTATGATAACGTCGGGACGAAAGTGCTGCCGTTCTTTCTCGAGGCGCTCGAAGGCACGATCAAACAAAACAGGAAGTCGCAACCCACGCACATCAAGGTTTTGCCAGGGATTGCGATGGGCTGCGCATGAGTTAAGCCAGTCGACGATTTGACTGGTCGGATTCTCTTTCTCATCAAGAAAAGGTTCGAATCCAGTGACGAGTACTTTCACGACGGCTACCAGCAACCCTCTTTTTCGAAGAACTCAGCGAGCTGAATATTTTCGGCTCGCCTTGCAACCCGCGCAAGACTCGGCCGCTGAGGGCTGGTCTCAACCAGGTCACACGGTTTTTTACTCGTAAACTTCAACTTCATCACGACCTGGTTCATTTCTAATTCGATCATTTCAACCAGCGGTTGAAAGCCGATTTTATCGTACAAAAACGGATTAGCTCCCGCACTGAGAAGCATCTCAGCTAGCTGTTCGCGTTTCAACGGACTCGCGTTTCCGACAAGCGCATACACCAAGGCCGACTGGCCCGTGACATCGAGAAGCGTCGCATCGGCGCCCTTTTCGAGAAGCCACTTCGCGGTTTCAACACTTCCGTTGCGACTTGCCGCCATCAGTGCGGTTGTTCCGTTCGGCGAACTCGAGTTAACGTCTTTGCCGGCGTCGATCATTCCCTGCATAACGGCGATGTCAGAATTTCGAACTGAAGCAAACCACGGATCACCGCCAGAAGCCGAAGCAGAGGTAGAACTAGCCACCGCTGTAGCTTGCTTTTCCTGCGACGCGCATCCCAAGGCGCCCATCAAACCGATGAGACCAACGGAAACCGCAAAACTTTTCGTAAGCTGTAGCTTCACTTAGAGATTCCTTCTGTATTGGCCGCCGACTTCATAAAGCGCTTGAGTCATTTGAAAAAGTGAACACACACGCGACGCCTGCATCAGCTCGCCAAAAATATTTTCGCCAGCTAAGGCCGCTTCTTTCAGTTTACGAAGTGCCAAACGCGAGTCTGATTCGTGCTTGCTCTGATAGCCAGTCACGCGATCGAGCTGAAGAGTTTTTTCTTCGTAGCTGGCGCGCGCGAGTTCGATCTTCGGCGGCTCGTAACCAGCGGCGAGCGTCTTTTGATTTATGAACGTGTTGACGCCGATGATCGGCAGCTCGCCTGAATGTTTTAGGTGCTCGTAGAGCATCGATTCATCTTGAATTTTTCCTCGCTGGTATTGGGTCTCCATCGCGCCCAAGACGCCGCCGCGTTCGTTGAGGCGCAAGAATTCGTCGAGTACCGCTTCTTCGACAAGGTCGGTTAGCTCTTCAAAAAAGAAGGAACCCTGCATCGGGTTCTCGTTTTTCGTCATGCCGAATTCTTTGTTGATGATCAGCTGAATCGCCATCGCGCGACGCACGCTCTCTTCGGTCGGAGTCGTGATCGCCTCATCGTAGGCATTGGTGTGCAGCGAATTGCAATTATCGTAGATCGCAAGCAGGGCCTGAAGTGTCGTTCGGATATCGTTAAAATCGATCTCTTGAGCATGAAGCGAACGACCCGAAGTCTGAATATGGTACTTCAGCTTTTGAGACCGATCAGAACCCTTGTAGACGTCGCTCATCGCGAGCGCCCAAATTCTTCGCGCGACCCGACCGATGACCGAGTATTCAGGGTCAAGACCATTCGAGAAAAAGAACGAGAGGTTGCCCGCGAAATCATCGACCTGCATTCCTCGCGAGCGATAGTATTCAACAAATGTGAAGGCATTCGACAGCGTAAACGCCAGCTGAGAAATCGGGTTCGCACCGGCTTCGGCGATGTGGTAGCCCGAGATCGAAACTGAGTAGAAATTTTTGACGTTTTTCTCGATGAAGTAAGACTGAATGTCGCCCATCATCTTCAGCGCGAAATCGATCGAGAAGATGCAGGTATTTTGCCCTTGATCCTCTTTTAGAATGTCGGCCTGTACGGTGCCTCGCACGTTTTGCAGCGTCCAACTGACGAGTTTTGAGTGTTCGTCACCCGTCAGTTTTCGTCCGAGCTCTTTTTCCTTCAGATCCAGCTGCTGGTCGAGCGCGGTGTTCATAAAAAAGGCGAGCAGCATCGGAGCCGGACCATTAATCGTCATCGAAACCGACGTATTTGGTGCGCAGAGATTGAAGCCTTCATAGAGTCGCTTCATGTCGTCGAGAGTGCAAATCGAGACGCCACTTTCGCCGACCTTGCCGTAGATGTCCGGCCGCGGATCAGGGTCTTGCCCATAGAGTGTCACCGAATCGAACGCCGTCGACAGCCGATTCGCAGGCTGCCCCTTTGCCAAATAGTGAAAGCGTTTGTT
>JALHOI010000412.1 GCA_022843085.1 Pseudobdellovibrionaceae bacterium | reverse complement strand
TTTAAAATAATTGAAAGCCCGACACTTGCATCTGTGAAGGTTGGGTCGATTTCGAGTGCGCGTCGAAAAGTCTTAATCGCTTTCGTAAACCGACCTCGGTCATACAAAATCACGGCGATCATGTGCCAGACCTCGGCCTGTTCGGCCGGTGTACCTTGGCCTGAAAGCGCAAGCTGATGAAGAATTGGCTCGGCCCGTGTGTACACGTTCTCTTTAAAAAAAGATCGCGCGGTCTCGATCAAATCGTTGCGAGAACGTTCGTCGAGAATCCCTACTTTATCTGACATCGCGAAACTCGCTTTTAGCCTTCGAAGCTTCGGATGAATTTGGATACTGCGCGAGAAGAGCTTTTACGAATCGGGCCAACTTATCGCGGTCGCCCGACTTGTCGGCCGAAATCGCCGCGCCGTACAGAGCCTGCGGCGCAAATCCCTCGACGTTCCCATAATTGCGGAGCACGGTTTCGTATCGGCCCAAGGCACTGCCATACTGCTTTTTCATCAGATAAAAATTGGCGATGTAGAGTTCTTTGTCGGCGAGCATTTTTAGCGCTTCGGTTTTTTTCAAGCCCGCTTCTTTTGCGTATTGCGAACTCGAGTAAGATGCGAGCACTTCGTCAAAATAAAGAATCGCTTTGTCCGCCAAGCTGAGATCGCGATCGGTTGTCGACGGCAGCTGATTGAAAAATGAGAGGCCGAGGCGGTACGTCACGTAATCCATCTGCGGGTGCTTCGGATGAAGATCTTTGAACGTTTGATACGCATATTGCGCTTCGATATACGATTCGCGAATGAACTGAACATCTGCGATTTTAAGCTCGGCCATGACAGCAAACCGACTGTAGGGGTGCTTGTTTTTTAATTCAGAATATTTAGCTACGGATTCTTCGTAGCGCTCATCTTTCTCGTACTGCTCGGCAAGTTTGAATGCTCCTTCAGGAGTCGACGGGTCAATTTTTTCGGCTGACGAACAGCCCGCAATTGCGAACGAAACAACTAAGCTCATCGCGACGATCAGATTCAGGAGAAACGGTTCTTTGCGTGAAATGTAAGGCCCCCGAGGCGCAGTTAACATACCGAGTTTTCGACGTATTCTTGTAACTGACGCAGGCTTAAAGTTCATCACTGGGAGTCTTTTT
Source organism: Pseudobdellovibrionaceae bacterium (assembly GCA_022843085.1). Taxonomy (GTDB): domain Bacteria; phylum Bdellovibrionota; class Bdellovibrionia; order Bdellovibrionales; family JAMPXM01. The sequence goes on along the minus strand of JALHOI010000412.1, from coordinate 2,080 downwards.
CTAAGCCTGGTTTTTGTCAACGTCCCATAGCTTAGACCCGGGCGGGGCGTCGTCTCGGTTAGTCACGAAAACTGGTCAAATGCGAATAGAGCGCATTGAAAGTCAACTTACACGCGCTCGCGACGGGTACCGAGATCATCATGCCCAAAATGCCTGCGACTTCAGCACCGGCAATGATCATCACGACGACGGTTACGGGGTGTAAATCGACGATTTTCGCCACGACCAGCGGAATCACGAAGAGAATGTCGATAAGCTGGGCGACGAAATAGACGCTAGTGACGAAAAGAAGGGTCACCGTTGGACTGGTGTCGACCGAAGTTTCTTGAGACACAAGCGCGATCAAAACGGCGGGAACCGCGCCGATAATCGGCCCAATGTAGGGAATCAGGTTTGTTGCGGCAGCAAAAAGCGCAAGAACTGTGGCGTAGGGAAAGCCTAAAACTTGAAGTCCGATCCAGACGACGGCGCCGACGATTGCGGCCTCGAAGAAACGCGCACGGATGAAGCCGCCGAGCTGATCGTTGATTTGATGGCGAAGATTAAGCGTGATTTCGAACATGTGGTTTGGCACGAAAGAAAGCAGCGAGCGCGCGATGGCATTGCCATCTTGAAGCATGAAAAACGCGAAGAACGGCGCCAGCAGCAGAACCGTGAATGATTGCGAAACAAAAGCTGGCAACGCGACTGAAATGGTGCTCGTCTTCGTCGCGATCCAAAGATTTAATTCGTGAGTGAGATTTAACTGCCCGGCATTCAAATAAATTCGGTAGTTGGTTTCGATCGACGCGAGCAGGGCGGAAAGGTCGGCTTGGTATTGCGGAAGCCGTTGCGCTAGCACTCGCAGCTGATCCATGACGAGCGGAAGCACGATCGCAAGTCCGACGCCGACCCCGATAGCACCAACCATGAATGGAATCATCGTCGCGGTGCCTCTGGGTAGACCGCGGCGTTCGAGAAAATCGACAACGGGTGCAAAAAGATACGCGATAACGAATGCGAGTACGCACGATGCGAGCATCCCCTTGATGGCGAGTATCAGAATAAAACTCAACGCGAGAATCGCTATAAAGCTGGCGAGGCGCCATCGGCGTTCGCGTCGAATAATGAAAGCAGCTCTTGGGTTGATCACGTGGCATCCTGAGAGGGCGGCGCGCGGAGGTCTTTTAAGACGCGTCGAAGTTCAGACACCTTATCGGTGGTTTCTTTCAAACGACGACCCAGAACTTCCGCGAGGCGAAGCGTGACTCGGGTGCCCATCGCTGGTCGTCTCGCAAGAATCTCCATCAAATCCGGTTTGAAAAAACCAATCAACGTGGTCTCTTCACGCGCAACGGCGGTCGCCGAACGTCGACCGTTTTCTTCGACAAGCGAGAGCTCGCCAAAAAAATCATTCGAAAGAAGTTGGGTGATGTAAATCTCACGCGATTCATCACTTGTCGCCGTTGGATCAAGCACGTAAATTTCGATACGTCCTTTGACGACAAGATACATACCGACGCCAACTTCGCCTTGCCGAAATACCGATTCGCCGGCGTGGTAATGTCGCACATGCACGCAGCGCTCAAGAAACCGCAACTCAGAATCAGTCAAATCGCGAAAAAGTAGATTCTCACGTAAGACCGATTGAATCGTCTGGTCGGCTGCACGCCGAAAAATGTTGTCCCAAATGAAGTTCAAGTGCCGTCTCCTAACTTGAATGCAAATGCACGTGCGCTCGGATCAACCGACGTCAAAACGTCGCGATCTCGCACCCAACCCGTGTTTCCGCCGGGGTAGTAAATGCGGCGCCACGTATCATCCTCGATTCGGCGAGTGTCGCGAACGATAACTTCCATTCCCTCAAACAAATCGAAAAGCGGTGTTGCCGCCATGTCAGGAGCTGACAAGACTGGCGTTTTTACCGCTACGATAGTTCCCCGGATCTCAAGTCGATCGACGAACATTGCGATCGAAGTTCCGAATAAAAATATAAACAGGATAAACAGCACAACGGCTGCGAACGGCGCCGAGGGCATGGCGACTTCTTCTTCGATTGCGCGTCGACGTGCGCCATACCAACGCAAAAACAAGGCACCGG
>JALHOI010000411.1 GCA_022843085.1 Pseudobdellovibrionaceae bacterium | reverse complement strand
CTCCGAACGATAATGTCTTCGCACAAAATTCGACGGGCGAGATTCATATCCAATCGCGCAACCAGCTGGCCCCCCATGGGACAAATGTGAACTTTATCGTTAGCTCCATCGGGTTCAAGCAAGGACTTGTGGTCGCAGCCACGTACAGTGCCGACTTTCGCGAATACGTGGTTTCCACTTGGAATTTTGGCGCACCTGGAGGGGGAGAATTCGCCTCCAACCCACTTAATTTTTCGGGAAAAAAGTTTGTAGCGCTTCGACGGGGCGAGGATGAATCGGCCTTCGTTTTTTCGACCGACGCGATCTTCCAGATAAATGGGAAATTCAGTGTTAGCGATCCCAACAAATTCGCCACGTCATTGACGCTGCCAAACTTTGTCACCACGGATCGAATACTTATTGCTGACGCACTTCCGTCGACACGAGAATTCAACCAAACGCTTGTCACGCTTGAAGACGGTCAAAATAGAAATCTGCGACTTCGCTTCTATGAAGCTCTCCCATTGGGGGGCCTTTCGAGGCGAAATGAAGTTCGGCTGACTGAAGACCAGAGCCAGCAGATCCGCTCAGCTCTCGTCACGAACGATGCCCAGACACAAAGTCAGCTGACAATGTTGACCGAGACAATGGGCCTCATAACGTTCAATAATTTGAAGATGGCGAAGTTTAAGATCGGCGCCTCGGGCGTTCTCGAGACACTCGAATTTATGAGTGAAATCGGTCTAATGGCTATCGACCAAGGACGTAGCACAGTTGCCTACGTGACTAGCAACGCCATTGAACTCTACCGCGCCGAAGACTTCTCGGATTTAATCTTTCTGCCAACGAACTCGGACAAACCAAGACTTCCTGTTTTAGGCCGTCTTAATTTCAACACCTCAGACATTAAGAAAATCGAATTCGTAAAAGATGGACAAGGGCTTATGGTCGTAACCGAAAACCAAGTTCATGTCATCGACTTGAAGTACGAGGTCGAACGGTGAAAAATCTAAAGCTGTTCGCATTGCTTCTTTTGGTCCATGGAATCGCGGCGCAGAGCTCGGCGACCACTTGCCAAGATATTTTCAGATCGGCGCGAGTCGAAAACCGCGCCGTCATCGTGCAAACGGCGAAACGACTTGAGGCTTACAAAGCGTCGATGAATTCCCGAATTCTAGAACGCGAGTACGTCGTTGAACCGTTCCTCATTTCTCTCGTGGCCAAAGAGCACATGCTTTTGATTGGACCCCCTGGAAACGCGAAGACCACTCTTGCTAAACTTTTAATGACAAATATCGTCGATGGAAAAGATCGAAAGACGTCGTTCTACTCCATGCAGATGAACAAAGAGATTACGTTGTCAGACACACACGGCGGATTGAACTTCAAAGAACTTTCCAAGGGTGCAGTCCAGCGCAACTATCATGAGGGTTTGCTTGGAGCCAAACTCGGTTTCATCGATGAAGCTTTTGATGTTCGTCCCGGTGCCTTCCGAAACATTCTCGACATTTTGGCCGAGCGAGCCCACTCGCAAGGAACTTCGCACCACAAGGGTTTGACGGAGACTGTCGTCGCCGCAACAAACAAAACATTGGGTGAAGTCTATGCCGAATTCAATAACTCGGAACAGCCACGAGCTTTGATTGATCGATTTGCGTACGTTCTCTTTATACCAAAAGAGATGGACAGTATGGCGAGTGATCGCAAGATTTTTAAAGGAACAGCGGCGAACGAAAAACCAATCCAGCAACTCACTTTCCAGGATTTAGAAGTCGTTCGAAATTTGACCAAAGACGTCATCATTCCAGCTTATATTTCGTCCATTGCTTCCGTTATTCAATATCGGCTAACACCCGAGTTCGATGCCCGCGAAGTAAAATCGCTGGCAGAATACCAAGAAAAAGTTCGAAACGGCGAACATGCGATAGCACCTTACCGTGCAGCCAAGTACCTATCTCCCCGCACATTGGCAAAAGCCGGTTCGATTCTGCGCGCCATCGTCGCACTTGATTATGTCGCAAAGAACGGGCAACGCGAACTCACGGCCACAATCGACGACATCTCAAAACTTCGCTCGTTTTATCAATTGGGCGGTCCTGAAAATAAAGTATTAAGCGCTCAGCTGTCGAGATCCGTAAAAGAGTACGAAAAGGATCAAATAAAGAGCGTTAAATTAGAACGCGACATTGTTAATCCTATGTTCGATTCGATTCTGAAAGAGTTCAATGAATCCATTGGGGACTTGAAACTCCAGGAGATAGATCAGCTGGTTCGAGATTACAAAATACTTTCGCCTGGCGACCGCCGACGTGTCGTCGATACATTGAAAACTCGCTACATTGATGGCCTGAACGCACTCAACACCGATTCAAAAGATGAGATCGGTCCAAAAACAATCGCAGCCCTCGCCTCACGAGACATCGTGCAGGACTCTATGGAGACGCTGTGGCCGGGAAAAAGCCAAAATGTTGCAGCCACGTGGGCCGCTGAAGCCGGTCTCAGTGAAACCAAACTCTCGGAGCGCCAGCGACGCAAGCATGACCGCAAGCTGATACCACGGCCGCAGGACACGGCTGCAGGCCAAAAGCCAAATCTCCCTCGTGACAGAAGTTCCAACGTTCAAGCTGAAGCTCCGCCAGAAACAGCTCCCCCAGAGACAGCGCGCAACGCAGCCACCGACGTCCAGCCGGGTGTGAAAACAAGTAGCGAGCCTGCGCCGAAGACAAGCCGGTCATCGACTGGAGTTGAAGTCGTGTTGACGAAGCAGTTCTCACTTCGTGTACCGAACTCGCAGATTCAAGCCTCCGGTGATGGCAGTACCGTTTTTGAGTTTACGGATTCAAACGTATATTTAGTGACGCCAAAGCCGCTCGGCCAACAAGTTATGTTTGTAGAGATCGCGGATCAAAAACGTATCAATTTTTCGGGCGGTTCTTCGGAAGGTTCGTACCATCCCGCGGCGGTTGCCGCGAGTGATGGCAAAACCGCTATTGTTCTTTCAGGTTTAAATTCGGTTCAGGTGTTTCGCAGTGGAAGTCAGGCGAAGTCTAAGCACATCGCGCGCGAAACTACCTCCGGTGAATACCCCAGCGGAACTTGGGCGGCCGCCATTGTTCCAAAGGGAGATTTCGAATACGTCACGTTTGGAATGGGCGGCTCGGTCACCTTGTCCCACATCGTGAACGGCAAGAATGTCGCCAGCGGGACGTTTCAAGCCGGTAGTGGTGTCAACGATGTGGATCTTCGAAGGGCACAGA
>JALHOI010000410.1 GCA_022843085.1 Pseudobdellovibrionaceae bacterium | reverse complement strand
TGCTCTTCCGATCTATATCGTCCGCTGATTTTTAGCATTGCCGCCAGTATTTCGAGCTCAAAAGTTAAGCGCTGTGGTAGCGTCTCGCCATGAAAACGCGACGTGGAACTTTAGCGCGCTCGACGAAACGATTGACGGTGCGACCCCTTCGGGCAACGGACTTCAAAGCCTGGCGCGACGCCTATCTCGGCGCGGGCGAAAAGCAGAATGAATGGGACCGAAGCCGCAGACCTTTGGCAGAATTGCGACCACCCAGTTTCAAGAAACTTCTCAAAACACAAAAGCTCACACGACTTCGCGACGAAAAAGTCGACTTCGGTATCTTTCGAAAAGACACCGGTGAATACATCGGAGCCGTGTCAATCATCGCGATCAATCGATCCTTTCTTCAAAGCGCGATTGTCGGCTACTCGCTCTTTCCGAGCCACTGGCGACAGGGATTCGGTAAAGAATTTCTTCGGGCCGCGATGGACATCGCGTTTCGAGATCTGAAGCTGCACCGTCTGCACGCCCCAATTTCGCCAAAAAACGTGCGTTCAAAGAAGCTCGCAAAGTCGCTTAAATTTCGCAACGAAGGTCTGTGCCGCCGTTACCTCTTGATCGACGGCGTGTGGACCGACCACTGCATTTTCGCTATCACCGCCGAAGAATATTTGGGTTAACCCAGACTGCGCCAGACTGATTTGGGCCGCTCGTCGACAGCAAAACGCGCCATCAACGCGGCGCCGGTCGCCCTCGTCGCACCGATCTAGGCGCTGGCAAATGAAGCAGGTTGCGTGGTACGGCTTCAGCGGCGTACCACTTTCGCAAAATATGGAGAAATCATGAGAACAGTCGCCTCTTTAGTCGTGTCTATTCTGGCAGCAATGTCTTTAACTCCCGCAGTGTCGCATGCAAAGCCGACCCCTGCTCCTGCGGCGCCATTGGATCTTTACTGCGACTTTAGATCAGGCTACGGCAGTGCGCCCGCCAAATTTGTGATACCCGCAGGAAACAAGGACGTCGTCGACTGCCCCGAACTTGTCTGTGACAAAGGTGATTTTGAAATCTCGATGAACTACAACGGTCAGTATCAAACCGTCGAAGTCGAAGTGTTGAACCGCAAGGCAAATCACGTCACCCGCTCGAAGTATGCAGATGTTCGGACGAAATCGGTCATGGAAGTTTCGTCACAAGACCTGAAAAGCGGAGTGTTCGTTCACGTCGAATGTGAGGTCAGGTAGTCTGAGTTCATTTTTTTTTGCTCGTACACAATGTGCGAGCTGTTCCTAATTTTTGCTTTTACGCGCGAAGTTGCCACGCCGATTTAGTTGAGTTTAGTCGTCTTACTGTTAGCCTCTCGATGCAATTGCACGCTTCATCGAGAAGGAACGGCCAATGAGAATGCCGCAGAGATCGGCGCAGAGAATGCCGCAAAGATCGCCGCAGAGATCGCCGCCTCAGACCATTTTACTTTTCTTTAGCCTGCTCGCAATCGTTGCAGGTTTTTTTTCACCGTCTTTCGCCTCAGCCATCACCGATAGCGATTTTGAGGCTGCTGTTTTAGCTCAAAACGTCGAACTTCGGGTGCTGTCAGAGCGGCGAAAAGTTTTGAAAGATAGCGCAGAGGAGGCCGAACTTTTGTACGGCTGGCAGCTGTTCGCGGGACTCAACCGAAGAGTCGACCAAAAACCTCGGATCGACCCAAGCTTCACCTTTGATTCTCTAGATACGTTGAGTACACAGGTCGGGCTTCAGAAGCGATTCAGTTTTGGTCTCGAGACAAAGTTCAGCTTTGATGCAGCCCAGACTAAAATCGTAGGCGGTCGCGCGGCTGGTAACGCGTTTGACGTCACTGTCTGGGAGACAACGCCGTCTGTTGAACTCAAAATGCCACTACTTTCGGGCGGCTTCGGACGAAAAATTCGCGCTGATTATACCGGTCTTGTCGCACAGAGGCAGATTGAGGCTTTGAACGCCGAAGCTGAGTACGACCGTAAAATGAATGAAGCTCGAACGATTTTTTGGTCGACAATTTTGCAGCGGGCGGCTCTTGAAAACCAGCGAGAAACGTTGGCGCGTATTCAAAAGATTTATGAGGTCGTCCGCAGCAAGACGTCGCTGAACCTAGAGGCCTCATCTAACTTTTTGCAAACAAGATCGGCACTCGAACAAGCTGAATTCGATTTGCAAAGTGCCCGCCTTCGATTTGATCAGCTCGAGCGACTTCTAAAACTGGTGTTAACTCAGAGTCCAACGGCCGTCGTGCCCGACTACGACTTTACAAAATTTAAGCAGATCCAGTTGTCAGATTTCGAGAAGAAAATTACGGCTGAAGAGAAGCTGTCGTTTCTCACTGAAAAGTCTCAGCAGATCGCCGCGATTTCAAGAGAAGAGGACGCCGGAGCAAAACTTGATCTCGTCGCTTCGTATACGGCGAACGGTCAAAACGAGCGGTTTTCTGATTCGTTCAGCCAATCGCAGCGAAGCCGCTATCCCACCACTTTTGTCGGCCTTCAGTTTTCAGTTCCGCTGGACCCGGCCCTAACATCGCGCGCCGTGAACCGGCAGAGTGAATTAGTTCGACTTTCAGCAGATCGCCAGCGCTACCTTCAGACTGATCTGCGCCTTGTTCAGAAGGCCGATCTTGTTTCGCAATACAACCAATTCGTCAATCTTCTGGCAATGAACATTAAACTTGAGAAGACCCAAGACGAAAAACTGAAGAACGAACGAAAGCTTTTGGGCCAAGGGCGATCGTCAATTTACCAAGTTCTTCAGTTCGAACTCGATTTAGCCCGAGCCCAAGCCGGCAAATTCGTTCTGGCTCTTGATCTTGAAAAACTTCAGCAGCAACTCAAACTCAATAAGTACGAAACCTATGAATAGAATCTTCGCCTTCTTCGTCGACAACTGGAAGTTTTCAATACTCACGACCGTTTTTGTTTTCATCATCGGTGCACTCAGCCTGGGTCTTTTACAGCGCGAGTCGTTTCCCCCAGTCAATTTTGCAGTTGTTGGTGTGACGACCGTCTTTCCCGGCGCGTCGCCAGAGGAAGTTCAAGATAAGGTCACAAACGTGCTTGAAGATGAAGTACGAGAAATCGAAGGCGTCAAAGACGTGCGATCTATTTCTCAAAGCAATCTCAGCAGTCTTACGATTCGAATCGACATCGACGGCGTCGATTCGGATAAAGTCGTCTCGGACATTCAAAAGGCGATTCAAAGAGGCTCGTCGCGACTGCCTGCGGAAGTCACAGA
>JALHOI010000409.1 GCA_022843085.1 Pseudobdellovibrionaceae bacterium | reverse complement strand
ATCGCATCTACCGACAGTCCTGTATTCTTCGAAAGCTTACCTATTCGCATGCCGGGAGAATATCACTTGACCCTGGAGTAGCACCAGAGATTTCAATGGATGCAAGGAGCGCTGCAAAATGGCCGTGAGGCAGGATTTTCAAGAAACCGTATTCAGTATTCCAAAGATGGACTGCCCATCTGAAGAACGACTTGTGCGGATGACGCTGGAAAAAAACGCTCTTATTTCGAATGTCACATTTGATCTCACCGCTCGAACGATAACTGTTACTCACGCCGATTCTCCTGCGAAGCTTTTGCAACTTCTTGAACCGCTGCGTTTTGGCGCCAGTGAAATCGAGACCAGGCAAGCTCGGCCGGTTCAGCCGCATACACCAGAGGAGCTCAAACTAAATGACCTGAGTGAACGAAAAGTGCTCTACTGGCTGCTCGCCATAAACGGCACCATGTTCTTCGTCGAGATGGTCTTCGGATTCATCGCTCAATCGACCGGCCTTATTGCCGATTCACTTGATATGCTCGCAGACGCCATCGTGTATGGGATAAGCCTGTACGCCGTCGGCAAACCGGTTGTCTCAAAAAATTTAGCGGCTCGTGCGAGCGGATGGATGCAGATGCTGCTCGCCGGCGGTTGTCTATTTGAAGTCGGTCGTCGTTTTTTCGCCGGAGGAGAACCGGTCTCGACTCTTATGATTTCCGTCTCATTCGTCGCGCTACTCGCAAATGTGTCATGTCTTTGGATTATATCAAAGCATCGACACGGCGGAAACCACATGAAAGCAAGCTGGATCTTTTCATCAAATGACGTGCTTGCGAACGCTGGGGTCATTCTCTCGGGTGTTTTGGTTGCAACCACCGGCTCGCAGTATCCCGATCTGGCAATCGGTTTCTTAATCTCGCTTCTCGTCGCGAGCGGAGCGTTCCGAATACTACGACTAGGCCGGAGCTAAGATTTATGCGGATTTTGCTGAGCTTAATGATGTTGATGGGAATAACAACGGCACACGCAAAAGTGAAAGTGGGCGATCAGTTTCCGCCGATCGAATTGAGACTTCTGAACTCCCAGACCAAATTTGACAAAAAAACCATTCGCGGAAAAGTTGTTCTCGTCGACATCTGGGGAAGTGACTGCCCTCCTTGCCGTCTCGCAATGCCGAAGATGAATTCAATTTATCAAAACCTGCGCCAAAGGAACTTCGTAATACTTGGAATCAATGTCGACGAGAACGACGATGATATTAAGTTCTTCCTAGATGAATACAAAATCGACTACCCACTACTCGATGATCGAAAACATTTGCTTGTGAAGAGTCTCGGAGTCGAGGTGATGCCGACTTCGTTTCTCGTCGATGCAAGAGGGACTGTGCGCTACATACATCAAGGATTTCGAGGTGGCGACGGACCGATCCTCGAAAAAAAGATCCGGGCGCTGCTTCTGAAGTAGCGAGAGCCTGATTCGTTTGCGTCTCCGATCGTGTGCGGAGATCCGAACGCACCTACGTTCCCGAATCCTCTGATCATGTTCCGCTTTTGTTCGCGCTCGCGCACACCGATGACTAAATCCGACTGCATCAACCTTAGCCCGATCTGAAATTCATTTTTGATTCTCGATACTTGGCGTCCTAACACCTGTTGGTCCACAACATGAAGAGTCCCTTGGCACGCGCAGAGAGCTGCGCGCAAACAAAGGGAGTTTGAATTGAAAATCAAAAGAACACTGCTCGTATATCTGCGACGAATTTACCGCAAGCTCTTCAATGCGGATCAAAATCGATTCGAAGACTGGGAACATCTCGAGCTGCGCCGAGCGTCCGCTTCAAAAAATCGAATTCACCCAAATAAACAGGAGCTGTTGTGAAACGTCCAAAATTCTCGAAGCCGATTGAAATGTCCGAACAGAACTTCGTTCTATTGAAAGATGCTTTGTCTCTACTAAGTCCTAAGCAGCGCCTCATCATCTACCTTCGGTTTTGGGACAACATGACAATTCAAGAAATCGCACGTTACGTCGGTCACTCTTGGGATTCAACAGACGCAATGATCGAATCGGCAATTCATCACACTCGAGTTCGAATCATTCAGCTGAGCCATGCACGTGAAGAGGCGGAACTTCTTCAAGAGTTTCTCCCACTCGCCGCTTAACCAGAATAACGAAACAAACCCAAATCAACGGAGGTCATTTCATGGAAAAGGCAGACACACTTGTCGCAAAAGCACTGAAGCAAATTACGGAAAATTCCGAGCGAACGATTTTTCGCTTCGACATTTTCAAAGGCATAACCGATGCCAGCGGTAAAGTTCAAAAGCTGAAGTCGGTCGGTCACGCGCTGATCAACGAAGGGACCAGTACCTATACGATTTACCTTAAGACGCTGCTCAAAGATCAGTTCTTCATGCTTCCAGAACGAACTCATCTCGATCGATACGATTTTGTGATTCTGACTCGAGAGGATTCGTTTCGTGAAGGGAGAAAATATTTTTGGAACAACGTCGGAATGGCAAAACTGCTCGACGGTGAAAATCGCGACTTGCTGAAACTGTCCTGGGACTTGTTCGCCACTGACGATCTATATCTGAACACCCTTCCAACAAAAAAAACTGTGATGTCCGGACCAGAGGCCAACCTCGAAGGATCGGACGCCGCCTAGAAAAAGGAATTTGATGATTTGTGAGCGTAAGACCCTAACAACCATCGGGCTCGTTGTATTGACGGTCCTGCTGGTTACTGAGCCCAGCTTCGCGAGCTTTGAATCTTCCCTGATTGGTATACAAACAAAACTATCGAACGTCGTGCTTCCAACGCTAGCGACGATCGGACTTTTATTCGCTGGTTTCAGCTTCATGAGCGGAAACCCAAATGCACGCCAACATATCATCTACGCGGTCATAGGCTGCATACTCGGATTCGGTGCGCAGGCCATTGTCGATTTCATTTCAAGTTCCGTTCGCTAAGCCGAATTGAGGGGGCGAGGAGCCCCCTCTTTCTTAATGGAGGCGCGATGTCGCTATTGGTTACTAAAGTGCCGCGAAATCTTGATAACCGGCTGAAGCTTTTTGGATTCGAGCTGGCAGACCTCTTACTGATCTTTCTCTACCTTTCTCTAAGTAATCTCTTCTTCGGCCCGACTCGCCTGAAGTTTCCGGTCGTGTGGATCGGAACAGTCGCTCTTGCTGGCACTCTCTATTTTGTGAAACGTGGAAAACCAGAGGGGTACTTGCAACACTTCATTCAATTCAAGTTG
>JALHOI010000408.1 GCA_022843085.1 Pseudobdellovibrionaceae bacterium | reverse complement strand
TGCTCATATTGCTTGGCGTTCAGTAGGATAAAAAGGTCTTTGTACTTCACCTTTTGTGCCTCCGCACGGAAAGCAAACGGCAAAAGGACCAGTAAAAAGTAAATCGCTTTTCTAATCAAGCGCAAGATGCACAAATTTAAGGTAGCGAAGTTCGGGCGCCGCGTGAGGAAACGGGTGGTCGGCACCCTGGCCAGAGACGCGAAGAATTTGGCCTCGCCTTCGGGAGAGCGACAGCGAATCTGAGATAATTTTGAAAAAATCGTCGAATGAAATGTGGCTTGAACACGAGCTGAGGCTGAGTTCGGCACCCGGCTTAACCCGTTTCGCGGCCGTTGCGAATAAGTCGGTGTATTTTTGAATCGCAATGTCTTTTCGGTCTTCAGAATGGCTCATCGACGGTGGGTCGACGATGACGTGGTCCCAATCGCCGCCCTCTTTTGCAAGGTAATCGAAAACATCAATCGCTAGGCCCTGGTGATGAGAGGGATCAAGGTTATTGAGGATCCAATTATCATTGGCGCCGCCGATGGCACCGTTAGAAATATCAACGCTGGCCACACGCGAGGCGCCACCAAGCCCGGCTGAAATCGAAAATCCGCCGGTGTAGCTGAAGAGATTCAAAACCGACTTATTTTTTGAAATTTGGCGTACGTAGAATCGGTTCTCGCGCTGATCAAGAAAAAATCCGGTCTTCTGACCTTTTTCAAGGTTCACCTTGTACGAAGCCCCATTCTCGAGCACGACAACCGTCGCAGGTTCAAGAACTTCAACCGACTGAATCGCGTCGCCAAGAATATGCGTCACCGTGCGATCCGAACTGCGTCGATTTTTTTCGATCACAGTTTTTATTTTCGCGTGAAGAAGAAGCCATTTTGCAATCTCGGTTTTTTCCCAGAATTCACCGGGGCCTTGACCATCGAATTGCAGTACGGCGATGTCGCCATAGACGTCGCAGACTAGCCCGGGAAGCCCATCGCCTTCACCATTGAAAAGGCGAAATGCTGTCGTGAGGGCACTTCGAACGCCGTCGCGGTGGCGCAAGGCACGTTCAAAGCGACGATGAAAAAAACCGTTGGTGAACGAAGGCGGTGCCGATTCAAGACTCAATATTCGAAGAGCAAGCGGGCTGTGCGGATCAAAAATCGCCCACGCGAGATCACCCTTTGAATCGGACACTCGGGCTAGTGAAGCGACATGGCCACCGTCGACGGGTGCAATGGCTTCGCGGTAAACCCAGGGGTGGCCCTGCTGAATTGATTTTCGCAAACTTCGCGTGAGTCTAACTTTGAGTTTCGCCATTTTGGTCGCTCGAGATTTAGCTACAGAACCGTCACCACGCAAGTGCGATTGAGTTCGGGCGCCTCGACCGAAACGGTGCGAGTGCCAGCTGAGCCCGGATAAACGGTTTGATCTTCTGGCTCGATTTCGAGCTTTGTCAGCATCGCCGAATTCGACACGACTTTTCGAGAGGCACCTGAGGCCTTCATGGCATCAGTTTCAATCTGTATGAGTGACACCATGACGTCGGCGTTTTTCAGACCGCCTGGCTTTACAAAGACACCACAGCTTGCGACTTTGTCCTGAAGTTCGTAGGCCGAACCGCCTGTCGAGTGACCGAAGCCGCCTGACGAGCTTTTCGTATCAATTGTCTTAAAAGCTAGGACTTTGGATTTTTCAAGAAGCGAAACCTTGTACAATGCCGCTTGCGACTGCGATGCGATGAAAAGCGTCGATGTAAACGCGACGAATACGAGTGCAGCGGTGACAAATTCTGGCTTTGAATTCAGCTTCACGAGGCCTCCTGGGCAGTTTCAAGCGATTTGAATAAGGTTCGCATTTCTGATCGCGTTCGTAGCTGATGACTGTTCACGCTCCGGGCCACGTCTTGCCCTGTGGCGACGACCGAACTTGGTGTTCAGCCCTGCATTCTGGTAAACTGCTCGCCATGGGCAAATCGGGAATCGCAGATGGCTACATTCACGGCTTCGACACCGTCGAGCAAGATCGACTGTTTCAACAGGCGCGCATCCACGAAAACGTCATTTTCTCGCAAGTCAGCTTTGATTCTTGTCAAAGTCTTCTCGAGATCGGCAGCGGGGTCGGAGCACAAACGAAGATTTTGCTCGAGAGGTACCCGGAGCTTAGAATTCAATGTCTGGATGCTTCGAAGGCTCAAGCTGATCGGGCGGCTGAGGCTTTAAAGTTTGACGTTGATTCGGGACGCGTAAACATCTCGGTAGGTGATGCGATGCACATGCCGTTTGATGAAAACAGTTTTGATGGTGCGTTTGTCTGTTGGCTTCTCGAACATGTGCAGCACCCCGTTGATGTCTTGCGTGAAGCTCACAGAGTTTTAAAATCAGGCGGGGTCATCTACTGTAATGAGGTTTTTAATTCGACTTTTTATGTGCATCCGTATTCTCCGGCGACGTTGAAGTTTTGGATGGAGTTTAATGATTACCAGTGGTCACTGAAGGGTGATCCGTTTGTCGGCGGCAAGCTCGCAAATTATTTGATGGAGGCCGGGTTTCAAAATGTGACCACCACGGTTCTTACCCACCAGTACGATAATCGGACTCCGAAAAAGCGTGCTGCGTTTCTCGACTACTGGGTCAATTTACTTCTCAGTGGCGCCCAAAACTTGGTCGCGACCGGCCGAGTGACAGATGATATCGTACGCGACATGCAACTTGAGATGGAAGCGATGAAGAAAGATCCAAACTCAGTCATATTCTACTCATGGATCTTGGCGAGAGCCGAGGCCTGGTAGCACCTTGGCTAAGTCGAGCGCAAGTCCGTGAGGAGAGTTGAGACGGCCCAGCCGACCGCTGATCCGATCGCGCGTCCCGAAAGCGAGAAATCAGTCTTCATGTCGTACCAAAGCTTGGCATTGACGAGCGAAACGATCAGCGCCAACCGCGGCTCGTTCTCAGTCGAGGACTTTATCTTATATTCTTTCGATATTTGATCCAGAAGCAGTTGATTGAACTTCTGTCGAAGAATGTCGCGGGCGCTTCGACCAAACGGAGAAAAAAGATAGGCTAAAACAAGGCCTTCGTTTCGGTCGTAGACTGAAAAAGTGTTGGTCGCGAACGAAACAAAATTCTGTTTAGCAAGTTCACCGACGCTCGCAGCCATGATTTGCCCGAGGTAAACTTCGGTTGCAGCGTGCAAAGCTTCTTTGTCGCGAAACAATCGAAAAATTGTACGAAGCGGAATTTTCGACTTCGTTGAAATTTCTTTGAACGAGACTT
>JALHOI010000407.1 GCA_022843085.1 Pseudobdellovibrionaceae bacterium | reverse complement strand
CGAATCGTATTCCACTTTGGCCTGGGCTAAGGTCGAGCTCAGGCACAGAAGTAGCGCGGCTAGCTGATGGGTTGAAATTTTCTTGAGGGTCACCATTCCGAAGCCTCCGGGTTTGCGTGCTTCAAGTGTAGCGTCACGCCTTGAGAGAAACCAGTATGTTTTTCCTTCTTCGCACGCAGTCCGTATGTCATCCTTTGACGGTTCGCAGGTTTTGAATGCAATAGGTTCGTTTGAATTTCAGGGGGTCGCTTGAATACGCGCAATTCGTTCTCTTTCAATTCGTTTTCGTTAGGTCTTGCATCATTGGTCACGGCTCTTTGTTTGGGAGTCGTCTCATGTGCTCCTTCTGCTCCACAGCTGAAAAAGATCATGGAGGACAATCCTGATGTGCTTTACGCGGCGATGCGAAAGGATCCGGCGAAGTTTCTTGAGGTCGTAAATGAAGTCGCCGAGAAAGCGAAAACGCAGAAAGAAGAACAGCAGTTCGAAGAGGGTTTCAAAAATCCGATGAAGCCTGTGATTGACGATTCTCGCCTTTGGGAAGGTCCAAAGGATGCTCCGATCACAATCGTTGAATACTCAGACTTTCAATGTCCGTACTGTCAGCAGGGCAACGCGACAATGGCTCGAGTCGCGGAGGCTTACGGCGCAAAAGTTCGTATCCTCATGAAAAATTATCCGATCGATCGTTTACATCCAGAAGCTCGCAAAATGTCGCGACTGTACGAGGCAATCGGTACGAAAGATCAAAAAAAGGCGATCGAATTCAAAAAATATTTGTTTGAACGACAAGATGATTTTGCTCCGAACGACAACGAGAAGAAATCAAAAACTCAGCAAGAATTCATGGCAAAATACACGAAGCGAATCGACGCCGAGCTCGCAAAGGTTGTGAAGAAGTTTGGTTATGATTTTGCTGAACTTATGAAGATCGGAAATTCGGATGCGATCACAAAGCTGATCGAAGCGGATGGCGCCGAAGCTCAGCAGTTTGGATTTTCAGGGACGCCCGGCTACTTGGTCAACGGCGTGTCTGTTCGGGGCGCTTACCCTTTTGAAGCCTTTAAATCGATTATTGATCGGCATCTGGCAGCGAAGAAGTAGTTAAACGAGGCGAAGGGGCTTTCGAGCCCCTTTTTTTTGGACATTACAGGGGCCGAAAGCTAGAACCTTGGGCATGCCTGCTAACGACTCAATTTCAAATTCCGACCTCGGCCGCAAACCTTCGTGGTTAAAAGTGAAGGCGCCTGGCGGTGAAAATTACGTACGCATCAAAGATATGCTGAAGAGTTTGAATTTGGCGACGGTGTGCCAAGAGGCGCGGTGCCCGAATATCGGCGAGTGCTGGAGCGGCGGCACGGCCACCTTCATGCTGATGGGCGAGGTCTGCACCCGCGGTTGCCGGTTCTGCGCAGTGAAGACAGGAAATCCGCGTGGTAAGATCGACAACGATGAGCCAGAAAAAGTCGGTTACGCGATTGCAAAGATGGGACTCGAATATGTCGTCATCACTTCGGTTGATCGGGACGACTTGGCCGATCAAGGCGCCGAACACTTTGCTCGTACCATTCGCACAATCAAAGCGGGTGATCCAAAGTTGGTTGTCGAGGTTTTGACGCCTGATTTTCGCGGCAACCGCGAGCACATCAAGCATATTACTGAGGCTGCGCCCGACGTTTTTGCGCAAAACATCGAAACCGTTGAGAGGCTGACTCGAGGTGTTCGCGACCCGCGAGCGGGCTACCGGCAGACGATGGATTTTTTGGCCGCAGTGAAAGAATTCGATGCGACCCGCTTTACGAAATCTTCGATCATGTTTGGCCTTGGCGAAGAGCGCGATGAAGTGATTCAGACGCTTCGGGATCTGCGCGAGGTCGGCTGCGACGTCGTTACCTTTGGCCAGTACTTGCAGCCGACTCAGCGTCACCTCAAGGTTAAGAGGTATGTGACGCCCGAAGAATTCGACGAGTGGAAGAAGATCGCTGACGACATGGGCTTTCTCTACGTCGCCAGCGGACCTCTCGTGCGAAGCTCATACCGCGCCGGCGAATTTTTTATGAAGGGGATTGTCGAGTCGAAGACTCGCGCAGGTGTCGAGTCGAAGACTCGCGCAGGTGTCGAGTCGAAGACTCGCGCAGGTGTCGAGTCGAAGACTCGCGCAGGTGTCGAGTCGAAGACTCGCGCAGGTTCCGAGTCGAAGACTCGCGCGTAATTTTTATTTTTGATTCAGATTTCAGCTAGATGTCAGCCAGATTTCAACGGGGGATCAGACCATGGCTTCAAAGAACGTACAGCTTCCAGAGTTAGGTGAGGGCGTCACTGAAGGTGAACTTGTAAAGTGGCTTGTAAAAGTCGGTGATAAAATCGTTCAAGATCAGCCTGTGGCCGAAATGATGACCGACAAGGCGACGGTTGAAGTGCCTTCTCCGATCGCCGGTACAGTACTTTCGATAGGAAAAAAAGAAGGTGATGTCATCGAAGTTGGTGCCATCATGCTTGTCGTTGAGACCGATGCCGCTGGAGCAGCAAAAGCGGCTCCGCCGGTGGCGGGCGTTAAGACCCAGCCGTCGCAACCAGCTTCGGCGTCGGTCGCAGCGTCTTCTACCGCGGCGCCGATGGCCTCGGCTGCGACATCTTCCGCGTCGGCAAAAACCAGTTCGGCGGGCATGGACATATATCCGCCGGTCACCGATTCGAAAGTGTTGGCGACTCCAGCGACACGCCGGCTTGCGCGCGAGTCGGGTGTTGATTTGAACCAGGTTCGAGGTACAGGTGTCGCGGGTCGCGTCACTCGAGACGACGTGATGGGTGGAGCCGGAGCTATTTCTGATCAAACTTATGGCGCAGGAAAATCGGCTTCTTTCGGTAGCAACGGTGGCGGTGCAAGTGTCTTGAACGCACTTCAGATTCCTCGACCGGGATACCAGAGCCCGGCCGGTGCGGTCGACGAACGAGTTCCACTTCGCGGAATTCGTAAGAAAATTGCCGAAAACATGCAGATGGCAAAACACATCGTGCCGCACTTCACACTCATGGACGAAGCGAACGTGACAGCGCTGGTCGCGATGCGTGAAGAGCTTAAAGCCTATGGCGAGAAGAACGGCGCGAAGATCACGTATCTGCCGTTTGTGATGAAGGCGCTGATCTCGACGGTTCGCGAATTCCCGATGTTCAACGCCTCGATTGACGATGCCGCCGGCGAGATCGTTTACAAAAAGTATTTCAATCTTGGTTTCGCGGCCGATACTCCAAGCGGATTACTA
>JALHOI010000406.1:1432-3270 GCA_022843085.1 Pseudobdellovibrionaceae bacterium | reverse complement strand
AAGCGTGTAACAAAGCGCGCGGGCATAAGCTGGATGTCGAGCGTGCTTTTGAATCTCTTGAGAAGAGCGATCTTAACCGCGATCCTGCAAAATACGACAACGACGTCGACTGAACGTCATCAGTTAAGGCCTGCACGACAACATTTCTCGCGAGCGCGATCTACTCGACAGCTATTCGATGACTATTCCACATCTACGAGTTCGATTTCGTAGAGCAAAGTAGCCCCGGGCGGAATGACCTGACCTGCGCCGTTTGAACCGTAGCCGAGGTCGGGTGGAATAATGAGTCGCCGTTTGCCGCCGACCTTCATGTTTACGAGCCCATCTTCCCAACCCCTAATGTGCTGAAGTTCTGGACTCTGAAGGGTAAATTTGTAGGGTGCTTTTCCTTGCGTCGATTCGAACTGCGGCCCTCGGCCCAGCGGTTGCGTTGGATCATAAAGCCACGACTGAAAGTGGACGACGAGTTGAGATCCAGGTTTAGTCGGTCGACCGCGCCCACTCGTGAGATCATCGACCATCAGCTTCGTTACAACTTTTGGAAATTTGCGGCTCAGTTCGAGCGTCGTCGGAGCCGGCGTTGGCTTGACAGCGGGTTTCGCGACCGGCGGTTTTGAAACGACCGGCTTTGAGGTCCCAGATGGAGCCGTAGTCGGGGGGGGCGCAACTTCCGACGCACGCGGATCGGTCTGCGCGATTGCAAAGTTACCGTTAAGCGCGATGCCTGAGATGCAGGCAAAAAGAGCAAGAAGGCCGGCCAAGCTCGATTTTAGTGAAAAGTTTATGAAATGGCTGTTGCGTGTCATCATGGCGTCAAAATCCCCTCTCGCCATACTATGAAACTGGCCCATCTCGTGACGAGTGGTTTTATGAAATTAAAATGCGCCGCGGCAAAAAACCCGGACCGAGAACCTTGATTGACAAGCCCGTCTATTGAAATGATGGCGCTTCGCTCGAATCGCGCTGTGTGTTTCATGCATGCGTTAATCATTTTCAGGCGAGATTTCAGATACTTTGAATCGGCCTTCGATTGGGCCGTGAAGTGAGGTCGAGATGGCGAAAGCGATCACGTCGAGCAGTACCGCCGAATATTTTGCGAAGAACCTGCAGCAGGTTGGCTTTTCGTCGCCGCTAAAAGCAGTGCTGACGACGTTGAAAGAAGCCGTCGATAACTCGCTCGATGCCTGCGAAGAAAATTCTATTTTGCCGGAAATTTCGGTCGAAGTTCGCAAAATCGGCGTGGGGTCAGGCAAGTCAGCCGACCTTGTCGAGATCATCGTCGAAGACAACGGCCCCGGGCTCGATCCCGAAGATCTTCCGAAGGTGTACGGAGAATACCTCGCCTCGTCTAAATTTGGCCGCGGACAAGCGACTCGAGGACAGCAAGGGATCGGCATCTCGGCCGCTGTCACATGGGCCCAGCTGACGAACGCTTCGGGGGTATTGGTCACGTCAAAAACCTCTCGAATGCGAAAAGCCTTTCACGGTTCGATCGACGTCGACATTAAGCAGAACAAAGGCGTCATCAAAACCAAAGAGATGATCGATTGGGATCGCCCCCATGGAGTTCGCGTCGAATTTCGTATCGACGGCCGCATCCAGTTAAACGGCGACGGCGGAATTTTGACTTACTTAGAGGGAACCACGCTGGTGAATCCTCATTTGAAGCTGCGCTACAAGCTGAACGACGCCGACTGGGTCGATATCCAGCGTGTGAGCGACGTCGTTCCTGAAGTCCCACCGTCGACGCTTCCTCATCCGCACACGATGAAGCTCGGCGAGTTCATCACGCACGCGGGCATCTTCGGAAAAACCGAATTCGGGAAATTCCTGAAAAC
>JALHOI010000406.1:0-1422 GCA_022843085.1 Pseudobdellovibrionaceae bacterium | reverse complement strand
CTGAAAACAGGCTTCTCTCGTGTGAACGACGTGACGTTGAAAGACCTCACGAAAAACGGCCTTCCGAAAGGCATGCTGGCAATGCCCGTCGGCAAAATGAACGAGGCTCAGTTTAAAACGGCGTTTCAGGTGATCGGCAAAACCGAGCTTCAATCGCCGTCGACGCGATCTGTTTTGACCGTCGGCGAAGAAGCCATGGCCAAGTCGATCTTGCGCTTGGGCGACGTCGACTTTTTCTCGGTCGTTACACGAAAACCGAAGATCTGCGACTTTAAGCCGGTCGTGGTCGAAGTCGCACTCGCGCGATTTCTGAACCGCGGCGCTGAAGATCAATCGATTCAGCTTTTGCGATTTGCAAACCGCGTCCCGCTGCAATTCGACAAAAGCGCCTGCGCGATTACGAATGCGGTTGAGAGTGTCAACTGGCGCTCGTACGGGCTTCAGCAGTCGAAAGATTCGCTTCCGAACGGTCCCTACGTCTTTGCGATTTCGATTGTGTCGCCATTCATCAAGTTTAAGAACGCATCGAAAGAGACCATCGACGCGTCGGATGAACTCGTCGAAGAGATTCGCCGCGCCCTCATGCAGGCGGGGCAAAAGCTTTCTCGACACATTCGTCGCGAGAACAAAGAGGCCGATCTCGAACGCAAGATTTCTCATATCGAACAGTTCGGCCCGATTCTTGTCGAAGGGTTGATGCGAATTTCAGGAGCCAAAGATACTCGTCGAGTGAAAGCGCAAGAGGGCCTGAAGAAGCTTCTTGGACGCGATACAAAAGATGCGCAGAAAGACCTCTCTGAAGCCGATCAACGTTTGAATGCTCTTCGCGAACGTCAAGAAAAAGCGGGCATGTTCTTTACGTCGTCGTCACGAAACGAAAAGGCGATGGAGATGAACAGCGAAGAGGCGGGCGCAGCCGAAGATGCACGTCAAGACGCGGTCGATGAGGCGGGTGACGAAGCGAGTGCCGAGAGAGGATCTCGCGGCACCGGAAAAGCGGGAAGCACAGGTGCAGCACGGGGAACGACGGCCAAGGTTGTTGAAACTAAGGGCGTCACTACCAATGCCACGGGCAAAACCACGGGCAAAACCACGGGCAAGACTGCCGTTGAAAAAGTCACTGGCAAGAGCACGGGTAAAACGACCGCGAAGTCGACTGACAAAGCGGCGAGGAAGTAATCATGGATAAAATTATTCGCATTCGAAATTTGACGAAAGATATTCCGAAAGAAGTTCGGCTTCTCTGCGATTCGATGCTTGAAGAGCTTGAAAAAGCGAATCGCCCCGTACTTGAGGCGGTGAAGTGTTCGCTCGACAACGCGTTCTACAATCAAAAAGTCGGTTACCTGACACCAGGAGACAAGCGGGTTCGCACCGAACTCAACGTTTCCTCAGTTCAAAAAATGGCGCGCGTGGTTTTCA
>JALHOI010000405.1 GCA_022843085.1 Pseudobdellovibrionaceae bacterium | reverse complement strand
GACGGGTTGCGAGTGGGGCTCGATCGGATACAACAAAGGCTACGCTCCCGATCAGCCCGTCGCATTTTCGCATGAACTTCACGCTGGCGAGTACAAGATGCAGTGCCTTTACTGTCACTCCTCCGCCGAGCGCGCCAATCACTCGGCCGTTCCAAGTTTGAACATCTGCATGAATTGCCACTTGGTCGTTGCGACCGATAAGCCTGAAATCATTAAAATCACCGAGGCTTACAACAACAACACGCCGATCGCATGGAAGAAGGTCCATTTGCTTCCCGATCACGTGAAGTTCAACCACAAGCGCCATGTCGAAAAATACGGTGCACCTCAGGCGTGCCACAAGTGTCACGGCCCGGTTGAATCGATGGAAACGATGTATCAGGCTTCGAGTTTGTCGATGGGCTGGTGTATCAATTGCCACCGCGAAAAAGAAAACCAAGCACCGGTCAGCTGTTCGACCTGCCACTACTAATTTTGAGATCGCGTGAGGATTTTCAACTGATGAAAAGTATGACTGGATCTCAAGACACGAAATCGAACGAACCTCAAGGCTCTGACTACTGGATGAGTCTTGAGCAACTGAATGCTGATCCCGCGCTTGCGGCTCGTCTTGAAAACGAGTTTATGTCGTCGCCGCTATCGAGCAAAGATGGCACGAGCGACGATGGCAATGACGGATTCGCGCGACGCGACTTTTTAAAAATTATGGGTGCAAGTATGGCCCTCGCGACGGCCGGATGCATTCGGCGACCGCAGGCTCACATCATCCCTTATGCGAAAGCGCCAAAAGAAATTACCCCGGGCGAGCCAAATTATTACACGTCGACTTGGTTTGATGGCTACGAGGGTGCCGGACTCCTCGTGAAAACACTTGAGGGTCGTCCGATAAAGGTTGAAGGCAATCCGCTGCACCCGATGACGATCGGCGGCCTCTCAGCCCGAGCTCATGGCGAAATTCTATCGCTTTATGATCCCGATCGACTGCGCGGCCCAGTTCGTAACCTGCCGAACGAGGCTCGCACGAATAAAGAGTCGGTCTCAACGAACTATGAAGAAGCCGACGAGAAAATTGTCGCTAAATTAAAAGAAGGTTCTATCGCGGTTTTGACAGGCACGAAGCCGTCACCTTCGGCGAAGGCGATCCTGTCGGATTTCAGTAAGGCCTTCGGTTCGGCACGATGGGTTCAGTACGACCCGCTGTCGCTTGAATCGATTCGCTTGGGCCAGAAGGCGTCTTACGGGCGCGCGATACTACCTCGCTACCGTTTTAATGCGGCTTCGCTTGTTGTGTCGATCGACGCCGATTTTCTTGGAACTTTGATTTCTCCGGTTGAATTTGCGAAGCAATGGTCAAAACGCCGCGCGCCGGGACCCGACATGGCTCGTCTGATCGCTTTCGAGTCATTTTTGTCCACGACTGGCATGAACGCCGACGATCGCTTCCGAATTCGCGCTTCTCAACAACTTGATGTCGTGATGGCGCTGATTGCGCGCGTTGCGAAACTTGGCAAGGGCTCGATCATCATACCGAGTGGTCTTGCAACGTCTGCAAAACTTTTTGAAGACGCGCCGAAGGCGATGGGCCTCGACGAAGTGCTGTTCGATAAAGTCGCAAGCCAGCTTGTTGCGGCTCGCGGAGTTTCGCTGGTCCTTGCCGGCGGCTTGCCGACTTTGACCGATCGCCAGGTCGAGCTTCAGATCGCAGTGAACGCGCTGAACTCAATGCTCGGTAACGACGGCAAAACCATCGACCACGAATCGGCACTCTTTGAAACGATGAGCGGTTCGGCCGAAGCATTGCAGGTTTTGATCGGTGATATGGCGGCTGGCAAAGTTAAGACGCTGATCATTGACGAACTCAACCTCAACTACGTGCTTCCGAAAGATAGCGGCTTCAATGAAGCGCTTAAAAAAGTCGAAACGGTGATCTACACGGGCAATCGCAACGATGAGACGGGCGTTGCAGCACATTGGGTTTTACCGGCGGGCTCAAGTCTTGAAACTTGGGGCGACTACGAACTTCAAACAGGCGTTTTCTCGATCCAGCAACCGACGATCATGCCGATGTACGCCACGAGGTCATTTTGCGAGACAATGCTCGCGTGGACTCAAAAGGGTCAAGCGCCGGCTCGAGCTCAAGCGGCCACAACGTGGCGTGATTATGTCATGGGCATTTGGAAGTCTGAGATCCAATCAAAGGTTGAAGCTGGCCGAGGTAAATCATTTGAAGATTTCTGGCTCGACGTCTTGCAAACCGGAGTTTCGGCGAATCCGGCGCGCCGCGAACGCACAACTGCGGGTCGCGCGTTTGTTGGCCAACTGTCAGTAAAGCCTTCAGTCGTCGAGGGTTATGAGCTTGTGCTTTATCCTTCGGTTCAGATTGGCGACGGTCGCATGGCGAATGTGGCGTGGTTGCAAGAGCTGCCCGATCCAGTTTCGAAAGTCGTGTGGGACAACTACCTGCAAGTGAGTCCCGCAATGGCTCGCAAAGAAGGCCTGGCAAAAGGTGATATTGTTGAGATCGCGATCGGCGACGTGACGGTGAAAGCTCCAGTGCTGGTTCAGCCTGGCGTTCACGACTCAGTTGTCGCGCTGGCCGTCGGTTACGGACAAAAGCACATTGGCAAAGTGGGCGCCGAGATTGGCGTCGATGCTTACCGGCTCGCAAGCTTTGCGGGTGGGCGCCCTGTCTTCGCGGGCCGTGCGGTGAAGGTGACCAAAACGTCGGGTCGCTACGAGATCGTCTCAACGCAGGACCACCACGTGATGGAGGGTCGTGCGATCGTACTTGAGGCAACGAAAGACGCTTACGAGAAAAACCCTTCGTCAGGAATTCACAAACATCAGATTTTTTCGATTTGGCCGCAGCACCAGTACACGAAGCATAAGTGGGGCATGGCAATCGATCTCAACAGCTGCACAGGCTGTTCAGCCTGCGTCATCGCCTGCCAAGCGGAAAATAACATTCAGACCGTCGGCAAAAAGTACGTCATGCAGGGCCGCGAGATGCACTGGATTCGCATCGATCGTTACTACAAAGGCTCGCCAGACAATCCGGATGTCGCAATCATGCCGCTCACGTGTCAGCACTGCGAAAACGCACCGTGCGAGACTGTGTGCCCTGTTCTTGCGACGGTTCACAATGACGAAGGTCTCAACGACATGGTTTACAACCGCTGCGTTGGAACTCGTTATTGCGCGAACAACTGCCCGTACAAAGTTCGTCGTTTCAACTGGTTCAATTACATGAAGAAGCGCGAAGAGCCGCTGCACATGGCC
>JALHOI010000404.1 GCA_022843085.1 Pseudobdellovibrionaceae bacterium | reverse complement strand
TGAATTTTGACAATAGTTGATTGGGAGGCCGCCGAATGCACCGATGACTCCGCCCCCTTGTGCCGAGCCTGCCCCGCCTGCGCCCGAACCCGAGCCAGGCGCCGATCCTCCTCCGGATTGGTTGGCGAATGAGCTTGATAGACCACCGGCGCCTGAAACGCTGAAACCCGAGTATTGTGCGCTTCCGCCAAGGTAGCCTTTTGAAGATGCGTCGAAGTTGATGTCACCATTTAATTCGAGCCGCTTTGTGCGAACGACGAGTACGCCGCCAGTTCCGGATTCCGAGTCGTAGGGCTGGGGCGCTAAAGTCCAATTGGCGCCTGCGTCGACTTTGATTTCTTCGAAATTTGGAATACGGTGAACTGCAATTCGACAGAATGACGAGTTTGTGAGCGGCGCTGTCAGGTTTGCGTTTTTCACCTTTGACGGATCATCGACAAATTTCGAAGTTAGTGTGATTGCCGCGCCTGCGACGGATGCGATAGTCGAAGTTCCGTAGCGACCACGGAAAAGATTGCTGCCGCAGGCACCGGTGTCGGGATCATCGGGCGCTGACATCGCCGTGCCAGCCGAAACGTAGAACAAAATTTCGTCACCGGGTTCAAACTCACTCGCAGTGAAAGGACCTGACAAAGTTAAAATTTTGCCGGTCGCGGTATCGATGTTCGAAACCTGCCGTGAGGCGCCAAAATATTTCGAGCTGCCGACACCCGCCGGGTTTGGGACGTGCACAAGATTCGATGCTGAATTATAAACTCCGTCGCCGAAAATTAACTCGCGAAGCGATGTGCCTTGAAGTTGAAGTTTGCCATCGCGAAGATTTCCGAACGACAATGACGATCCGCTTGATCCTCCGCCGGTGTTTCCTGTCGAACCTGCGAACCGACAGTCCACAATTTTTCGTTGCAGGTTCAAGGTCGGACGAATGATCAAACTGCTTGGGCCAGGAGGAACCGCGGCCGGTTGCGACGCGATGACAAAGGGTTCAGACAAGAGCGATTCGTCGAAATCTCTTGGAATCTGATTTCTAACGCAGTTTGCGGCTGACGTTGAGCGAAAGCCGACAACGTGAAACACGCGGTCGCCACCTGTCGGAACTTCAAGCGTCGTTTCTGAACCTTGCGCGATAAGGCCGACGAATGGGCCAAACTTGACGGTCGATGTTGTGCCCGAATCATTGATGGTGCACGTGCTTGTGTTCAGGCTGCTGCCAGAGACAAAGATTGCGTAGCAGTTGAGGTCCGCGCCAACCGTTGGATTGAGGCCAGTATTCCAGTTGCCTCCCGACGAGCCTCCGTCCGAAGAGGCCGTGACGACGCCTTTTTGTTCAACCGTCGTGCCCGCGGTCACAACTGAGGCCGGCATCGAAATTCGTACGAGGCCGGCTTCGTTTTTCTTGGTACACGCAACTGCCGACAGCAAGGTCGTCGACACTAAGCTCGCGAAAACCATACGAAATAAATAAGTAGGTGCCATACTTCTACTTCGGCGCAATTTGCCATTCTTCTGAGGCAGCTCTCAAATTGAGTCACATTGGCTTCTTGCCCGTCACACTTCGGGACTATATAAGATCGAGATGCGTCGGAGGCCGAATTGGGTTTGAATGCAGGTTCGAAAATTCTCGTCACGGGTGCCGCTGGATTCATCGGAAGCCAATTTGTTGAGATGTTGCTAAGCACGACCGATCATCGTGTGGTCGTGCTTGATAAGCTGACTTATGCAGGAAGCCTAGCGACTTTGGAACATGCGATCAAAGAAGCTCGGGACGGTGCACGTTCACGCTGTGAATTTGTCGAAGGCGATATCTGCGACCGAGTTAAAGTTGGCGATTTGTTTACTCAGCACCGTTTCGATGCGGTCGTCAATTTCGCAGCTGAAAGCCATGTCGATCGATCAATTAAGTCAGCCGCGGCCTTCATCGAAACTAATATTATGGGTGTCTTCTCGCTGCTCGACGCTTCGATGCGATTTTTCGAAACGTTGCCTGAAGACAAGAAATCGAACTTTCGATTCTTACAAGTGTCGACCGACGAAGTTTTTGGTCAGCTTGGTGAAACAGGGGCATTTAACGAAACGACGGCCTACGCGCCGAGTTCACCCTATTCGGCATCGAAGGCCGCTGGTGATCATCTGGCGCGCGCATGGCATCACACCTACAAACTTCCAGTCATCGTTACCAACTGTTCGAATAACTACGGGCCGCGCCAGTATCCTGAAAAACTAATTCCCCATATGATTGCGTGCGCTTTATCCGGTCGGGCGCTTCCAGTGTACGGCGACGGTCGCAATGTTCGCGATTGGATACATGTGGCCGACCACGCGCGAGGTGTCTGGTTGGCGCTTGAAAAAGGTCGTGTCGGCGAAAGTTATTGTTTCGGTGGACGAAGTGAGAGGCGAAATCTAGCCGTGGTTGAAGCCATCTGCGACGCTCTTGAAAAAGCTGTGCCTCGCGCAAACGGTCGCTATCGCGATCTCATACAGTTTGTCGAAGACCGCAAAGGCCACGATTGGCGCTACGCTATCGACGACTTGAAGGCCGAACAAGAGCTTGGTTTTCGGCGCGAGTATTCATCGTTTGAAAGTGGGCTTGAGGCGACAATTCGGTGGTATCTCGACAATCAAAAGTGGGTTCACGAGATTCAATCAAAAGAAGCCGTCCAAGCAAAGAATCTCGCAAAAGCGCAAGCCGACGCGGGGCAGAGAGGTCTTTCGTGAAAGGGATTGTGTTAGCGGGAGGCAGCGGTACGCGGCTTTATCCAAATACGCTTGCTGTTTCGAAGCAGCTTTTACCTGTGTACGATAAGCCGGCTATCTACTATCCGATCTCGGTTCTGATGCTCGCAGGTATCAAGGATATTCTGATAATCTCGACCCCGCGCGATTTGCCGATGATCAAAGCGCTAATGGGTACAGGTGAGGCCCTTGGTGTTCGTTTCAGTTACGAAGAACAAGCGAGGCCCGACGGTATCGGTCGCGCGTTCACAATTGGCGAGAAGTTTATCGGGACAGATTCGGTTGCATTGATTTTGGGTGACAATATTTTCTATGGCGAAGGTCTGACTCGCCTGCTTGAGAGCGCAGCGGCCCTAAAATCTGGTGCACGAGTTTTCGCTTACCATGTCGGCGACCCCGAGAGGTACGGTGTTGTCGAATTCGATGATGCGTACCGGGCGCTCTCGATCGAAGAAAAGCCGAAGACGCCCCGGTCAAATTGGGCTGTCACCGGACTTTATTTTTACGACAACACTGTGGTGAAAATCGCAAAAGAAATGAAGCCAAGCGCCCGTGGTGAGCTTG
>JALHOI010000403.1 GCA_022843085.1 Pseudobdellovibrionaceae bacterium | reverse complement strand
AGACCGACCGAAAGTGAAAGTGCGAGCAGAGTCATAATGTTGATTGTGAAGCCAAACATCGCCATCAAAATGAAGGCGCCGATCAACGAATTTGGCAGAGCGAGGCCAGTGATGATTGTCGAGCGACCATTCGCTAGAAACAAAAACACTGTAAACACGGCAAGTATTATTCCAATGATAATTGTCTCGATAACATCGTCGACGTTCGCGCGGATCCACATCGAGCCGTCGCGAACTGTCGTGATCTTCGGCTTTCCTTTGTCGTTTGCAAAATCGATGTTGGCCTTTGCGACTGCAACTTTCATTGCATCAACAACTTTGATGGTATTCGCACCCGACTGGCGAAAGGCGTAAAGAAACAAAGATTTTTCGCCGTTCACATACGCTTTTGACGTTTCATCGACCAGGCTGTCGGTCACGACTCCGACATCACCGATACGGATAGGAACATCGTTTCCAAAAAAGTTAACGACGAGATCGCGAATGTCGTCGAAAGATTTAAATTGTCCAACCGTGCGAAAAACTGTTTCTTGATCGCCCGAGGATTTTTTTCCGGATGGAATATCGTTTCCTGCTCCAGACAATCGGTTCGCAACCTGCGTGGCTGAAAGTTCGCGCGCCTTCAGCTTTGTTCGGTCAAGCTGCACTTGGACTTCACGTTTTCGCCCGCCGAGAATTTCGACGAGGCCCACTTGGTTCACCTGTTCGAGACGAGGTTTGATTCGTTCGTTGACAAGATCGTACAGTTCTCCGGCAGGCAGATCGGCGTTCACTGCAAGGATCAGAACAGGTTGATCGGCCGGGTCGATTCGACGAATGATAGGTTCTCTGATATCCGTCGGTAGCTTTCGTTTTGTCGAGCCAACGCGGTCACGAATCTGCTGTTCTGCATACTTGACGTCGGTCTCGAGAGTGAACTCTGCAATGACCGTCGACACACCTTCTTTGTTAATCGAAGAAAGTCGCTTGATACCCGAAAGGGTCGACAGTTCATCTTCGAGTGGTTTCGAGACAAGTGTTTCGACTTCGGCCGGACCTGCACCCGGGTAAGGCGTCGTCACGGTTACAACAGGAAAAGTCACGTCTGGAAAAAGATCGACTCCCATTCGAGACATAGCTCCGAGTCCGACAACAAGCGACAGCACGACCACACACACGAGAAAAATTGGGCGTCGTATCGAAAGTTCAGCGAGATCCATATCGGGGCTCCTTAAACTGGTATGTCAAAACTAAATTCAAATTCTTTAATAAAAATCGGGTCGTTTTATTCGGCGGTATCGCCGTCTGCCGTAGGTGTTGCTGTATCGTACGCGACTCCGTACAACTTCATGTTCGCGTTGAGACTTAGAACCTCGGCAAGTGAACGAATTCGACCAAACTGAGTTTGCTCATAATCGTTTTCGAACAAAATCACCTGAGCAACCGTCGACCTTCCCGATTTCTGGCGCGACCGCTCGTATTCGAGCTTCTCTTTCTGAGCCAGCTCGAGTTCCTCAAACAGACGAATTTTTTCTCGAGCGAGCTGAAATCTTGAAACGACGTCGTTCCAGTCTCGCTCTTGTTCGAACATTCGCCGCGATACTAGCGTTCGTGAGGCATTGGCCTCGGCATTCCAGCCGTCGCGAGCTTTGCGCATGGATGTGAAATCAAGAGGCATATTGAGGCGAAGTCCATAGGACGAAGTCGGCCGATCGCGTCTCAATGAGGCTTCGAGGGCATCGTTCTGGGTCGCGGCTCGAGGCGAGTTGAACGCGTAGAGGCCAAAAATTTCGAGTGTCGGTTTCGAACGTTCACTTGCAGTTCGCGCACTAGCTTCAGCTGCGGCCGCCTGTAAACGTGCCGCTTCGATGTCGGGGCGTGTCTGTGTGCGAGTGGGTGTTTCCCACGTTGCGACTAAGTCGGCGTTCAAAAGCTCGAGCTTCTCGGGCACTTTATCTGAATTCACCCCACGCGCGCTATTGAAGGCTAACCGTGCTGACCGTTCGTCGTCTTCGGCGATCTTTAGATCAAGTCGCCGTGATTTCAGCTGTGCGGTCGACTGAAGACTTTCGGATTTATCCGAAAGTGCAAGCCGCACGCGTCGGCTTGTCCATTCAAAAAGCGACTGGGCACGTTCGACCGAATCTTTCGAAACCTGCAAAGCTTCACGGGCAAGCGCCAAGCGCCAGTACGCCGATTCGGCTTCAACAAGAACACTTTTGGCGAGAGCTTCTTGCGCTTCGGCTTTGGCAAGTGCTCCCAGTCGAACCGCCTCAACTCCGTTCATCGTTTCGCGTCCCCAGAAGTTTCTCCAGAGTGGAATCGTCGCTTCGATTTGAGGCCGCGCTTCAAAGTATTTTTGCGCGCCAGGTAGTCCCACAAAGTCGGTATCGAGTGCTAAGTAGGTAAATGAAGTTCGAATACCAGTTCTAAAAAGCTTTGTGACTCCGGCCGAATAACTATTAGTATCGATACTGTTGTAGTTAAACCCCGGTAGCGGAAACGGTGACGGCCGTCCGTCCGATCCAAACGTCAGATTGGCAACGAGAGCCGGCGCCAACGACAGATCGGCTTCGCCGCTATAACTTTCGGCCGCGATTCGAGTCATTTCGGCAGCACGATACGCTTCGTTGCCTTTCGCGACTTGATCAAGAAATAGTCGGATCGGAAGTACAGAAGCCGCAGCGCTTGAGGCCGCAGCATTCGATCGGGTCGGCTTCGACGCGGTCTGGGCATTGGATTCACCAAGCAAAATCACTTGGGCTGCAAAAATCAATGCGGCTGCGACGGCGATGAGCTTCAAAAATTCGCGATGCTGCTTTCTCATGGCTACGGCTCCTGTGCTCGTGACGGATGAGACCCCAGCGAGGTGATCGAAAGGTCTGTCCACAAGTTCAAAACGTCTTCTCGGTACTTCGAATCTTGGATCGACGGACGCCCCATTAATTTTCGGTGGGGCTCGGTGTGTAGCATATGAATCAACGAGCCAAAGAGAAGTGTCGCGAGCTGCTCGTGATCTTTAAACTTTCGAGTGAGCTTCGCCTTTTCGGCAGATTTCAAGAATTGCACGAACGTCAAAAACAGCTCGAAGAAGCCGTGACGCATGACCTCTTCGCCAATTTCGGTCATTTTTTCGACGTCTCGGTGAACGATTTTGCACAGATCAGGTTCTCGAACATGAACATCGACGAGCTCTTCTGCGAACAGCCGCAGACGAACTTGAAGCTCGCTTTGTGAATTGGGACTTTTTAGAATTCGCTGAACGGCATCGAGTCGCGCCTGAGCGAACTGTAAGATGCAGGCTCGGTAAAGCCCATCTT
>JALHOI010000402.1 GCA_022843085.1 Pseudobdellovibrionaceae bacterium | reverse complement strand
GTTTGTAATTCTGGCCGCGCTTCTGGCCGCGCTTCTGGCCGCGCTTCTGGCCGCGCTTCTGAGGCAAAGGCCCCCTCACACACGACAGTGGCGAACAAAATAGGGACTGCAAGAACACATCGGAAAACCGTCGTCCAAATGGCTGTGGTCATAGCGGCAGCTTAGCACTTTCAGGTTTAAATGTGACCGCGTTTTCACGAACTTTGTAAGCGATGGCCCAACTCTCAAACGCTCTGGGCTTCCCTAGTGCAATCCAGGCGGCACGTGCTGTCGCGCCCGTTGCGATCACGTCATCAATAAATATAAATCCTCGAGCTTGGCGAATTCGATTCTTGGCAATCGGAGACACACGGAACTCGATATCTGAGCGTTCGGCGCGAGACTTGACCTTTTGAGAAACCGTTCGATGAAGCGCGGTCTTGAAAGAGGTCCTCTTCATCCGGCGGCTTTCTCCAACTCGTTCGAGGATCTCAACTTCGGCTATCAAATGGTTTCGATTGGCAACAGCAAGCGCCTCGGCCAAAGCTCCCGCATGATCGTTTTCACCGTATCCCGATCGCCCCGGAGGCGGAACGACAAGCCAGTCCCGCTTGCCACCAAGCGATCCGTCAAAAAATGCTCGACTGCTGAGCTCGGCCGCCCACATTCGAATCATTTCTGGCGCGGGGGTTTCTTTCGATGCAAGCAAAGCATCGCGAAGCACACCGGCCGGCCGCGCAACACGATCGTCCCACAAGTATAATGCACGCTGGGTAAACGGCTCGGTGCCGATCAGGTGAAGGCCCGTCGATTGGCCCTTCTGTGGCGAGCCGACCTCGTTCAAGATGTACCAACAACGTGCGCAAATCGTCGTTGCCGAAAGGCCGCACGACGGACAGCGGTTGATAAAAAAGTTGAGCATTTGAGAAATAGAAACCACGAGCACCCCCGTCGCTGCGAGAGTGCAAAGGGCTTTCCGAAATTAGTCGTTGTGATAGGGAAGATTTTTTTGAATCGAAATGGCGCGGTAAACTTGCTCGAGCACGACGGCCTGAGCCAAATGATGATTCAGAACAAACGAAGAAAGCGAGACCACAACGTCGGCTCGTGTCCGGAGTTCGTCGGTGAAACCAAATGCACCCCCGACACAAAACACAATACGAGATTTACCGCGAGCGAGCCACTGCTCGAATTTTTTAGAAAATTGAACCGATGTAAAGCTTGCGCCACGCTCATCAAACAGAACGACAAAATCAGTTGTTTTCAGTTTGGCGGCGAAAAGATCTGCTTCAGCTCGCCTTTTGTTATCGGCCTGTGATCTGTCGTCGCGAGAAGGTTTCAGCCTCACGATTTCGGTGCGGTAGTGATGCCCAAGCTTGGTTTCGTACTCGCGCTCAAAAGTCTGAAGCCAGGGCTCTCTTTCTCCCCCCACAAACAGAAACTGCAGTATCACAATCGCCTACGTTGCCAGCGTATCTTTGATCTGTAAGTCTTTAGCTTCACGCCAAAGTTCTTCGAGACGATATTCTTGACGAACAAAGTCGTAGAACACGTGCACGATCAACGACCCATAGTCGAGCAAAACCCAACGGCCTTCGGCCATGCCTTCGACACTTTGTGGGAAGACGTTGAATTCTTCTTTGACCGCATTCAAGACGGATTCGGCAAGAGAAGCCGTGTGTCGGGTACTTGTACCAGACGCGACGAGCGAAAATTCTGTCGGTGCCGTCGTTGGTCGCAGGTCGAAACCTTTGACGTTGATGCCTTTTTTCGCAAACAAAGCTTCGGCACAGAATCGAGTGAACTGCTCGAAATCCCCGATGCGCGGGCCGATTGGCCCGTACAGATTTCGGCTGCGAATGAACTCTTCAACCTCAATCGTCATATACTTTTCGACCGAGCGCCCAGTTCGAAGCCGTTTTCGCAGGTCACTCGCCGAAACGTCGGCGTCTGGCATTCGCAAAAACTCAATGTGCCGGCCTGATGTCAGCTGGCCGAAACCTTTTTCGAAATCAGCAAGCAGCGGACGAAGGCCCTCGGGAAAGTCCGCTATGCTGTGGGGAATTGTGTGACCAGGACGTGACACAACGATGACGCTCGCGAGTTCAAAGATACGATCCACTCGATGCCAGCGATCGAATTCTTCGAACTGATCCATTCCGATGATGAGGTGAAGCTGAGAAGTATCGTATTCTTTGGCAAACGATTCGAGCGTTGTGACGGTGTAAGAAAGCCCGCCTCGAGTAAGCTCGCGATCGTCGATCGTCACATACTCGGCATCGGCAGCAAATCCGACACGGCACATTTCAAGACGGTCGTCGTCTTTTGGGCCTTCGGTGCGTGGCTTGCGCGGGTTCTGGGCCGCCGGTACGACGTGAATCTTATCGATACCGAGGCGTGACTTCACCATGCGAACGCATTGAATGTGTCCGACATGAAGCGGATTAAAGGTACCGCCGAAAATTCCGATTCTCATGTTTCCGTGAGTCCGCGGCGCTTCGTGGTCTGACGCATTGTTTTTTGCTTTCATTTCAAAACTCTCTTCCCGATTTCAATAACAAGCTCGCGTAGACCCTTTCGAGCCGCCGCGGAAATTGCCATGGTCTCGATTCCTTGCTTCGAAAATCTGGTCTGAAGGTGCAAGGTTTCTTCTTCGCCAATGACATCTGTCTTATTAAGAACGACAAGCTGCGAGCGAGTTGAAAGCGGCACAAACTCTGCGTCGGCTTCTTTCGATCGATCGTATTCAACAAGCTCTTTTATGATGTCGAGATAGTCTTGAAGAGGATCGCGGCCGGCGGCCCCGCTCGCGTCCACCATGTGAACAAACAAGTTTGTGCGCTCGATGTGGCGAAGAAATTGGGTGCCGAGGCCAACACCTTTGTGTGCGCCTGGAACTAGGCCCGGAATATCGGCCATGACAAACGACTGTTCCTCGTTGGCGCGAACGACACCGAGGTTTGGCACCAAAGTCGTAAATGGATAGTCCGCAATTTTCGGTTTAGCCGCAGACACCGCCGAAATTAAAGTCGACTTACCGGCGTTGGGGTAACCGATAACGCCGACGTCGGCGATCAGCTTCAGCTCGAGAGTTACTTCTTTCTCTTCCCCATCTTCGCCGGGTTGAGCTCGATCCGGCGCCTGATTTACGCTCGTGCGGAAAAACCAGTTTCCTTTACCGCCGCGACCGCCCGACAAAAATACGTAGTCTCCTTCGGTCGTCATATCCAACAGGACGGCGCCAGTCTCGGTATCGCGGACGACGGTACCAGGCGGAACTCGCAGATAGAGGTCTTCGCCGTCAGCACCCGACATGTTTCGA
>JALHOI010000401.1 GCA_022843085.1 Pseudobdellovibrionaceae bacterium | reverse complement strand
AAGAGAGCCGCAGAAGTTTATTTTGTCAGCCGGGCTGCCGAAGTTACCGAGACGACCAGAAATCTCGTTGAGACCTACGAACAGCTGCTTCGAAGTGGTGTCGCATTGCATGCGGCCTCATATTCGGTCAACTTCACCGAATGGGATGCTTTCGGCAGGACTCTCATCACGTCTCGCAAACATGATGGCCTAGGCGGTATCGGTGTGATGTGGGCAGTCGATCGCCTACAGCTCGCGAAATTTGAACGCGACATGGGCCTTGAACGGTCGGCTCCCTTTCGAATCCGTACTCTTCCTGGTTTTGATGCTAAGCCCGGCGACACTCACCGCCAGCATTTTATCGTGCGACTATTCTCGCCAAGCGATCTCTATGAATCAGCGCCCGGCCTTGACGTGACGTTTGAGCCGAATCGAAGATCTACGGCCGAGATGTCGCGAGATACCGGTGGGTTGGCACTATCTTCGCGAGTGAACCTGATCACCGGATCACCCGGGTTTTTAATGATGCTTCCGATCTACAAGACGTTTAAAGAACATGAGACGATTGAAGCGCGGCGCGCCGATCATCTGGGCTGGGTCTATGCGCCAGTGGCGTATCACGAGTTTTTCAGCGATGTCTTTGCGAAGTCGACGCAAGAGGTTGAGCTTGAGCTTTTCGAAGGCAAAACACCGACTACGAAAAGTCTCGTCTTCAGCAACTTTAAGAAGCCTGGCCAGAATTACGAGTTGGAACAACAGATACAATTAGGGCAGCGCTCCTTTGTCATGCGCTGGGCGAAATCTTCTTCTTTCGTTTCAAGTCACAACACCGTCGTTGCATGGGTCGGATTCTGCGGTGCGCTTGCAACGATTTTGATCGCTAATCTAGTCATGGCTTCGCAGAGAGTTGGGTATCGGGCTCGTCTGATTGCAAACGAACTGACCCGTGAGCTTTCGTTGTCGCGAGAAAACTTTCGCGAAGGCGAACGCCGACTTCAGTACGCGCTTGATGGATCTCAAGATGGCATCTGGGACTGGAACATAGGCGGCGGCGAGATGTATGTGAGCGGTAAGATCGCCGAAGCTCACGGTTGGCCGCAATTGTTTAAGGTGAAGTCCGCCGACGATCTAAAGGTGTACGCGCATCCTAATGACATTCGAGCCATCGTCGTTTCAGTTCGAGATGTTTTGTCGGGTCAGTCGGCGACTCACGACGTCGAAACTCGCTACCGGACTAAGCAGGGCGACTGGCGCTGGGTCTTAAGTCGCGGCAAAGTCAGCGAACGTAATGCCGACGGCCAGCCGACTCGTATGACTGGTGTCCACATCGACATTCATGAACGCAAATCAGCGCAGATTTTGCTTGAAGAAACGCAGTATCAGCTTACAAACATCGCAAATAGTGTTCCGACTTTGATTTCATTTTGGAGCAAAGATTTAAAGTGCCGATTCGCAAACGATCTCTATTGTGATTGGTTTGGTCTGACGCCTCTTGAAATCGTTGGAGTCGCGCTTCAGGATCTTATCTCAGCCGAAGATTTTGCCGAACGCCGCACAATTTTTGACCGAGCTATCGCTGGCGAAAACTTTCGCTTCGAACGCGAGATTTTGCGTCCCGCCGATCGCGAATTGCGTCATGTGGTTGTTACCTACAGGCCCAATGCTCATGTCGCAGATTCGAACGGATTTTTCATTTTCATTCAAGATATCACAGAGCTGAAAGAGGCCGAGCTTCGCGCGCTCGACGGGCAAAAGGCTGCAATCGAGGCCGCGAATGTGAAAGCACAATTTTTGGCTAACATGAGCCATGAAATTAGAACACCGCTTAACGGCGTGATCGGTATCGCAGACCTTTTGCTAGATACGGCGCTCGACACTCGTCAGCGCGAGTATTCAGAAATCATTGCGCGTTCGTCTCAAGCATTACTCAACATCATAAACGACATTTTAGATTTCTCGAAAATTGAGGCAGGCAAGCTGCGGGTCGAAAAGGTCGAGTTTAAGCTTAATGATATCATTTCTGATGCGATGAATACGCTTCATTTTGTTGCGCGGGGAAAAGGTTTGATGTTTCACAGCGAAATCGCGCCTTACAGCATCGATCGATTCAAAGGCGACCCCGGTCGAATTCGCCAAGTACTTTTAAACCTTTTAGGCAATGCTCTGAAGTTCACCGAATCGGGTGGTGTGGTCCTTCGCGTTTTGGTTAGCGAGGCTCATAACGCGTCTCGAGTGCGATTTGAAATTGTGGATACGGGAATTGGCATTTCAGAAGACGCCATCGGGCGCATGTTTCAGTCGTTTTCACAGGCCGATTCAACGACGACACGAAGGTTCGGCGGCACGGGGCTAGGGCTGTCGATCTGCAAGCAACTTGTGCAGCTGATGGGCGGAGATATCGGACTTGAAAGTCGCATCGGAAAAGGCTCAAAATTTTGGTTTCAGCTGGACCTTGCGCATGTCGACGTCTCGAAGTCTCTACCTGTCGCAGCGACACCGGCAAAAGTCACTGAGGCGCGTTCAGCATCGGGACGTGGGCACATCCTTGTGGTTGAAGACAATCAGGTGAATCAGCTTGTCATCACGATGAATTTGAAAGCTTTAGGTTTCACGTTAGATACGGCAATGAATGGTGTAGAAGCGCTTTCCTATCTCGCAAAAAATGAGTGCGATCTGATTTTGATGGATTGTCAGCTGCCCGAGATGGACGGTTTCGAGGCCACTCGAGTTATTAGAAAATCGACAGATCCGACTCTTGCCCAGATTCCGATTGTCGCGCTCACGGCAAACGCAATGAGCGGCGACCGTGAATTATGCCTTCAGGCGGGTATGAATGCTTATCTGACAAAGCCGATCGATCGAAAACTTTTGAAGCAAACGCTGGATCAATGGATTCCGAAAGCACGACTGCGCCCCAGCGGCTAATCTTGTTCGAACTTAAACACTGACCTTAGTCATCTGTGTAAGGCAGTTGTGTAAAGCAGCTGTGTCTGCCGTCAGGCGGCCCCAAAATGTAGTGGGCAATCCATCAGGAATCAATTAAACAGAGGCTATGTACGAGCTGATCGTGATCGCGGCCTGCCTTGGTCTCAATGCGTTTTTTTCTGCGTATGAAATGGCCTTTGTTTCAATTCCACGGTCAGAACTGAGGGGGTTAGCCCGTACGGGCGACTCCGCGGCGAAGCGACTTCTTGTTTTGCGCGAACACCCTGAACGAACTTTGTCGATCATTCAGATTGGAATCACACTTGTGGGCGCCATCGCGGCGGCTATCGGTGGTTCAGGAGCCAGCGACAATCTCGAACCGTTTTTAATCGGTCGATATGGATTTACCGAAAGCACCTCCGAAATAGTTTCAGTCGTTTT
>JALHOI010000400.1 GCA_022843085.1 Pseudobdellovibrionaceae bacterium | reverse complement strand
CGACAAACTGACCCACGTCGAAGCGAAATGGAAAAGCTACCCGTCCGATGTGCTTCGACACGACAAGATTTCGCCTGCGATGTACTTTGGAATGCTCGAAGGAGCAGAAAAAGTCAGTGAGAACGCGGCGAGAGTTAAAATGCCGACGTTAATTGTAGCCGCAGGCGACGATCGAATTGTCAGTCGACCGGCTATTGAAGTTTTTTTTCCAAAAATTGGCGCCGAAAAAAAGAGACTTATTATTTACGAAAACTCGTATCACGAAGTTTTGAATGATATCGAACGCGAACGAGTTCTTTCGGACATCGACGGTTTTCTAAGTGTCGTCGTTGGAGGTTCAAAGTGAATCAGGTTTATAGAGTCGGTGTCTTGCTCGCCATTTTAACTGGCGGCTGTTCGTCTATGGATTCGACGCTCTCAGATCCATCCGAAGTAACCGCGCGGTCGCCGCTTTTGCGCGAAGCTCCTGAGAACTTAAGAATTCCCAAAGCTCATATTCAGATCATTGAAGACAACTCGGCGGGCGATTCTCAATTCGCTGGCCTCTACAACACTTTTGAAATCAAAGCGACGGCACTGAACTCAGAAGTTCGAGAGGCTTTGATTCGGCGCCAGGCCCAGTATTATCAGTGGGACAACGCGCAGCAATCGACCGAGCGCGAAAAAGCCCTTCAGGAGCTGAGTTCAGAAAGCGAGTTTTTTCTAAGCTTCGCGACACCTGAACGCCGAAATAATAATCTCTCTGATAAAAAATCGATTTGGCGGATCTTTCTCGACGCTGGCGGAAGACGATACGTGGGTCAGGCGAAAAAGGACAAGCGACTGATCGCTGAACAGCAAGCGCAGTTTCCGTTTCATACTCGTTGGAACACGGCCTATCTTTTAACTTTTCCCGTTTCGATGACCTCTGTTGAAACGCAGACGATGAAGCTAACGCTGACTGGTCCTCTCGGAAGCCGCGTTCTCGAATTTCGACCACTGGGCTCGACGGCGCCACGACCAGAGGTCGCATCGCCTAGTTTCGAAGAACCAACGACTCCGTAAAGACTTCTTTTGAAAACGGATAGAGCGCACATAACATTGCGGTTTCGCCCGGGCTCGCCTGGCCACCGGCCTGAAGTGCTTCGGCGTAATACCTTAACTGACGAAGTGCTTTCGCTCTGTAAGCTGAATCTCCGGTCTTATAATCGATGACCCACAATCGACCGCGTGAATCGCGCCCCCAAAGGTCAATTTGTCCGTCGACCGCGTACGACCCGCGCAGAAATGTGAAGCTCCATTCGACCTCACCCGAAATTAAAATGGCACTTAGCTCGGGTTCGTTCAACTCAAGTAACCAACGAAGAGCCTCGCGAGCTTCTTGCTGTTCAGTTGAAACAAACCATCTCGCGATCTCGCGAGCCAAAAGGTCGCGATTTTCATTTGGTGACCTATTACGGTCGGGCTTTGCCATTTCAAATACTCGGTGCAGGCGAGTACCTCGCGCAGCCGCTGTCGCCATCGACAAAGACCGCTTCGCCGTTAATCCCGAAGCGATAGAACTTAAAACTTTAGCGTCTCGTAGATCTGAAACTGCCTGCTGCTCGTCTTCGAGTTCAAGAAGTCGCGTCACCGAGATACCCGCAAATGCTTGACTCTCGGGTCTTTGGTCTCCACGTCCCCAGGGCTCTCGAAGCGGAACAGTCTCTCTTAGCACCAAAGTTCGGCTCAGCTCGGCCGGTACTGACCGAAGAGTTCGATAGGTCTTATGGTCACCTTCAGTGCGATCTAGTCTCAACGCATGCAAAAAACTCTTCGGTTTCGGTTCGCCGGTCGAGGAAAGAAAAACCGACTCTCGCGCCCTTGTCAGCGCCACGTACAACAGACGCTTTTGTTCTTCAGCCGACCACTCTTGTAAAATTGAATTCCACTCGCGAGCAACGGGGCCCGAGCTTAGCGATCCATCATCGTCAATTGAAAGGCCGACCGACCAAACTCTTTTTTGCTCGTGAAAAATGAATCCCGAGCTTGTTCTTCCACGGCTGGCAGCATCAGACATGAACGGAAGAAAAACGTGATCAAACTCAAGGCCCTTGGAAACGTGAATCGTCATAATGTGAATTCGATCAGGTTTAACGGCTGCTACCGCATCACGGTCATTCGATTCGTTATCGCTGCCACGGTCACCACCACCCAAGATCTCGTCAACAAACCGTCGAGGATTAAAACCTGCCTGCCGCTCTGCTGCTGCGAGCTTAGAAATGAATTTCAAAGCGTTCGCCTCTCGACGACCGCTTGGGTCGAGCAAACCACACCATGAGAAAAAATCGCAGCTGACCAGTATCTCGCGAAACGCTTGTACGATTCCACGTTCGCGTGCGGCGATCAGACCGACTTGCAAGACTTCAATCTCGGCTCGCCCGAAACCCTCGGCCACCAATACGCTCCATAGGGACGTCGTGCGATGATAGCCCTTCACCAAAAGTTCTTCATCGATTGGAAACCAGAGAGTTCGAGCGAGATGAATCAAATTGTGATCATCGTGAGGGTTTGAAATGAAACTAAGTAGTGCACACATATCCGCGACTTCAAGCCGGTCTGAGTAGGCACCCGCAGTGTGAACCTGAAATGGAAGACTGTTTGATGCAAACTCACGCGCAACGATTGCAAGGTCTTTGTTCGAACGAGCAAGAACTGCGATCGAAGCGGGCTTTGCTCCACACGTCAGAAGTGACTGCACCGCACCCGAGATTTGCGCGGCCTCGAGGCGACGAAGACTCTCGACGCTGAGAGGCTTCGTCTTACCGGTAGCGTCGACCTCGGTTGCGGCTTCCATCGCAAGCAATGTGGCGGGACCAAACGGGCTGGCGACCGAACCAAACTTTCGACCATCATCTTCACCGGGCGGCCGCGCGGCCGTCATCTTTTGAAACCCGTCGCCAAGATTTTCAACAGCGTGATTGATAAATTCCATCACGCGCGGATGAGACCGTCGATTTCCTAGAAGCTCAGTTTTTTCATGGCCGTTGCGTACGGCACTCTCTTCGCGATCTAGAAATACATTCGGCCGTGCTCCTCGAAAGAGATAGATGCTCTGTTGCGGATCACCAACGACAAACTGCGGCCGGCCCTTTGCCAAAGCCTCAATAAGAAGTACTTGGCGAGGCGACGTGTCTTGATACTCGTCGATGAGCCAGTGATCCCAGCCATCGGCGAACCTTTCGGCCGCGCTTGGCGCTTTGCGTATCAGTTCGAGTGCAAAAAGCTCGAGATCCTCAAGTTCGATTAAGCCCGATCTAAACTTCTCTTCGCGCAACGAAGCCGAAAATCGCTCTTCGACGAGAGCTAAGGCTGCATTCACGTTTTCGAATTTTTCGAGTGCC
>JALHOI010000399.1 GCA_022843085.1 Pseudobdellovibrionaceae bacterium | reverse complement strand
TTTATGAGGCAAGCTGATGCAGCGTCTTTGCTCGAAGCGTCACGTTGATCTGACGATGCGGTCTAAAATCACCTGAAAAAAAAGCTGATGAATTGACGATTCGTGCTCGTAACGAACGCAATCCGTTCAATTGGCACCTAT
Organism: Pseudobdellovibrionaceae bacterium; assembly: GCA_022843085.1. Lineage (GTDB taxonomy): Bacteria > Bdellovibrionota > Bdellovibrionia > Bdellovibrionales > JAMPXM01. The sequence goes on along the minus strand of JALHOI010000399.1, from coordinate 3,223 downwards.
GTCGTTACCGAGAGCCGACGGTGGGTTACGAAGCGAGAGTTAACAGGGGTAACCAAACTCGCTTTCTAATCGTAACTTTCAGGGGGTTCTCATGATTCGGCGAATTTTACCGGTCCTTCTACTCGTTTGTTCTTTCACGACGGTCGCTTTAAAGGCCGCGGCCGAGTCACCGCTGGATGCCGCGGCTTTATCAAAAGCTGTTGGCTTAAAGCGGCTCGAGCTTGCGAGCTTACTGATTAAATCTTTAGACGCGGGACTTGTGTGCGACACAGACGCTCACCCTTCAGAAATTGTTCGCACAGTTTCTTCTGCGATGACGTTTCTAGATGAATCGGAGATCAACGCCTGGCTTGCGACTGTTCCGGCTGATTCGAAAATGCGCGCTGACTTTGCGTTTCGCGAGCGCACGACTTTCGATAAGCCCTGGGGAAGTTATGTGACCAAGGCGGATATGGAAAAGAAACTTCTCGGCACAAAGTTTCATCGTCTCGGAGCTGGTGTCTATGGCAGCACATGGAAAGTCATATTGAATGCGGGGGGAGTCGCTGCGATAACGTACCTTGAAGAGCTCGACGCGGAACCTTACTTCACATGGACCAACCGGTCCGGCACGTGGGATGTCGATGTTGTGCAAGAGAAGTACAGCCAAGAAGTCATTGTGAAGATCGACAACGAGAAGTTCCGTATCGAGTGGCAAGAAGATGAGGCGTTCCTCGTGCCGATGGATCTGCCGAACGAGCAGAAACAGCAGAACACACTGTCCTCAAGCGATTCGTACTGCGAAGCTTAAATCAAAGTGCGAGCCCAAGACCTCTTCGACTCGCGTTCAGATCACGGACATAGTCTTTAATGGCAGTAACACTTTTCGGGTCGCAGCCGCTGGTTGCGACTTCGGATAGCTTATCGATGAACTCTTTGCTGCTTCGACGACTGGCATCCGAAAATGCGGCGTCAATTTCTTTGAAATTTGGGTAAGCGCGACCCGCGCCCGCGATGTTGCGTGCGGTCGCCGCCTCAAGCACATTGTAGCCCAACTCATATGAGGGCTTCTTCGCGTTTTTCGAATTCTGGATCATGAGATCTGTCACGATATAGCGAAGTTCGTTTTCATTTTCAGTGGCCGCCGTGAATTCAGTTCGAAATGCGGCCCAATTAGGAATAGCCAGATTTGCATGGTGCGAGACCCGCACGAGTAAAGAAACGGCCCTCGGATCGTCAAGATCGGCCATCTCCTGCAGGTAGCCGAGTTGATACGAGTCGAACCGATCGGCACTTCGGATGAGAGTGGCGAGACTCGGATCGGCTCCTTTCGAAAGTGCGTAGGCAAACGCAGCGGGTGCAGCATTGCCGGCGTCTTGGAACGCCAACTCTTTGAGATCTCGTATCGCTCGTGGAACATCGATCAGCCCCTCGAACTTTGCGCCGTCCTCGATCCAGTTGGCCATGCGAAGCGCCGAGAGAAATCGGCCGTGCTTGGTCGCAGCTCCTGGCATTCCACTTACGGCGATTGAATAATCATCGAACTGGTACTTAAACGCTGATTTTGAAAAGTAGGTGTCCTGAGCTTCCGCCTGAAAAGTCCGATGATTTTTGTCAGTCTGCTTTTGGCTGACAAACCTCTCAAGAGCACAGATGTCGTCGGTGCGAAAAATTTCAATCAACGAGGGTCGTGGTTCAGTCTTGGCCGCGTTCGCGAAATTCGCCGAAGATTTTGGTGTTGGTTGACTTGCCGTTGTCGGCTGACTTGCTCGTGCCGCTAAGGGCTTAGCTTTGAGGCTGCTCATTTCGCCACGAACGGAACCGGGCACTTTACCGGGTTCAGAGCTGGTATCTGAGCCTGAATTTGAGCCTGAATCCGGCGCCGCATCGCCCTGGGGCTTTGACCGCAAGGTAAGCCCGAGCGCCAGCAGGACGACACAAATAAGAAGGGCCCGCACGGATTTCGGCTTCGGCATCAGGGTATTACTCACCCCTAGATTGGATCTGGCAAATTCGATTTCGCGAACTAAACGCGGCTTGCCATGGTCGGGCGACCACTGCTACAACCGAGGCTCTCTTTGGAACAGGCCCAAAAGCGTTCGGCATTTCGCCGGCCGCCTTAACAGAGAAGAAAAGTTGCCCGCTTTGAGCGGGTCGAGACGAAATCATGGCCAAAAGGTCGAAAACGCACTCAGGTGCGAAGAAGCGCTTTACCAAGCTCGCTTCTGGAAAAGTAAAACGTAAACGCGCGGGTCGTCGCCATTTGTTGTCGCCGCATTCGGCAAAAACAATGCGTCATCTTGAAGCGACGGCGTACGTCCATTCTGCAAACATGAACCAGGTTAAGCGCCTGCTTAACTTCTAAGGGAGGCGTCGAATGGCTCGTGTCAAACGCGGCGTCGCCGCAAAAAAACGTCGCAAAAAATTCTTTCAACGCGCTGAAGGTTACTACTCGTCGGGCAGTCGCTGTTACATCCACGTTCGCGAAAAAACTGACCGTGGCTTGGTCTTCGCTTACCGCGATCGCAAGGTAAAAAAACGTGAATTCCGCGCCTTGTGGATCCAGCGAATCAACGCTGCGGCCCGCCTCAACGGTACAACTTATTCTAAATTCATGAATGGCCTGCTGAAGGCTGGTATCACTTTAGACCGAAAAGTCTTGGCTGATATCGCCGTAAAGGATGCCTCGGCATTCTCGACGCTTGTCTCAAAAATCGGCCTACGATCGTAAGACTTCCTCGAGTTTTGGCTCGAGTTTCGTGAGGTTGAGTCGTGAAAAACGAGCAGGGTGACCTGCTCGTTTTTTTTGAACTTCAGCCCTCTTGGGATAGCTGAAAGCCTGCCAACTGATATTACGTTATGTTAGACTATGAAAGTGAAACACACCGTCCCGGCCGGACAGCCGATTGACCCCGAAACCCCCATCGCTTTTGAATCTCGAAAGGCGGATCACATCCGCGTTGCGATGGACCCGGGCGTACAATCTCTCGGTTCTGGTTTTGATTCCTTTGATTTTGTTCACGAGGCGCTGCCAGAAATCGATTTTCACGACGTGGATGTGACGGCCGAAATTTTTAGCGGCACGGAGCACGCGAAGCTTCTTCAGTCGCCGTTCTTCATGAGTTCGATGACGGCAGGTCACACGGGTTCGGTTTCGCTCAACGAGAAACTAGCTCGCGCCGCCGAAGCTAAGGGCTGGGCGATGGGAGTCGGTTCGCAGCGACGAGAACTTCTCGATCAAGAC
>JALHOI010000398.1 GCA_022843085.1 Pseudobdellovibrionaceae bacterium | reverse complement strand
AGGCAAATTCAACATGAACTTTTCGACATCGGCCGGTCGAATCACCGCAAGTCCATCAGGCTTGTTGAGATCGCTTGCGATTTTCGCGAGAAACTTATTTGGCGCGACACCGGCACTTGCGGTCAGCCCGGTTTCAGTCTTAATTTCACGTCGAATTCGTGCTGCAATACGAGTCGCGCTGCCATCTTCAAAGGGCGAGTCCGTGACGTCGAGGTAAGCTTCGTCGAGGCTTAGAGGCTCAACCAAGCGCGAGTATCGACTTAAAATCTCGCGCACGTGATCGCTTTCGCGTTTGTATTTTCCAAAATCTGGGCGAATCAGAATGAGCTCGGGGCACAATTTCATCGCGCGACGAGAAGGCATCGCCGAACGAACACCAAACTTCCTTGCCTCGTAATTGGCTGTCGTCAAGACGCCTCGCCCGTCGGGCGAGCCGCCGACCGCCACCGGTTTTCCAGCGAGATCAGGTCGAAACTTAATTTCAACCGCGGCATAAAAACAGTCCATATCGACATGTATAATTTTGGACATCATTTCGAAACTTACCTTAATTGTCGAAGAATCTGCCATACCCGAGCCCGATTTCAGACGTTTTTTGTCGACCGGCCTACATCACGCCTCAAGCTTTCGCGAAAAGCTTAAGCTAATCGAACATTTGATACAGGCGAACTGTTTGACAGCTGCTTGAAATCGACCGGCTGATTTTACTTCGAAGAGCAGCCTGCAAAGGAGTTTTACGACTTCGTTGAAATTACCGCATTCACTTCAAACACTTTTCGCGAATATCGACTCGGCATGTTTCACGGCGAAACATCCAATCCGGCATCTTTCGTGAATACTAATCGTCGGTGTATGGGTCGACGACTGGGGGCTTCAAATGAATCTGAAACTGAATCTAAAATCGGAAGCTGGGTTTTCATTGATCGAACTCATGTTAGTCATCGCCATCATCGGAGTAATGGCGACGATTAGCTTTGAGGGCTATTCGCATCTTCAAGCTAAAGCTCGCGCCAGCGAATCAAAAGCGCAGCTCGCAGCTCTCTTCATGGCGCAAGGGCAGTTTCGTGCCGAGTGGAATGGCTTCCACACTGACGCACTGGCCGTCGGCTTTCGTCCTAACGGACAGCTGCGCTACGTAATTGGATTCAACGCGGCCTCTTCTCATACAGTGGCCGGCTATACCGGCCCTGCGCTCGATCCGAACAACTTAAGCACCGGCGTTGTGGGCCTCTGTCCGCTCATGGGTTGCGCCAACATCGCGATTGGTCCGAACGGTCTTCCAATTACCGCAGTTTCTCTCGCGACGACAGCGGCAATAACGACCTTCACGGCGGCAGCTGAGGGCTTTGTCGGTGGTTCGCAAGTCGACGTATGGTCCATCAATGAAGGTAAAGTTCTTACGAATACGACACCCGGCGGTTACTAATCACATTCAACTGTTCAGCTTCGAAGTTTTCACGCTATCCTCGTCTCATGCCAATTATTGAAGATAAAAAATTAGGCCATCGCTCGCGAACAATTTTGACTGTCTCTCTTGCCGTCGGCACGATTTTTAGTTCATCTCGCTGCACCACAGTTTCAGAGCAATCCGACGTCGGGCTTCGTGCACCCAGCGCACGTTCAGTTGCCGCCGCATCGTCGCGTGATCTTGTTTCAATCGAAGATCCGGCTGTTCTCACGGTCGTGCGTTACCAAGCCGCCATGAGAGCGATGAATTCAAATCAGCCGCTGGCCGCGTGTGAAGGTTTTCGATCGATAGCTCTCGATTCATCGTCACAGCTTCCCGAGCCCGTTCGTCTCTTGGCGCATTTTCGAGCTCTGCCGGTATGCCCACTCGATCGGCAACTGCCTGTCATCGAATCGCCTCAATGGTTGGCCGAACTGGCGGTTCGAGGAAGACTTTCGAACCTGCGACTTGGACCAGATTCGAAAGCACTTGCCTCGGCATTGCGTGAGGTTGCTCCATTCGAAAAAACTCAGAAGTTGCGAGTGGAAAGGCTGACTGAGGCTCTTGAGATTCTAGCAAAAGTCGAAGCTCGCGAACCGCAGAATCAAAACGTTAAAAATGAGATAGCGGCGACGACCGCTCTGTTAGTCTCGTTTGCACCGCGATTTGCGCGTGGTTTGAAGCACGATGATCCGAGTGTCAGTCAACTCGATGCGCTCGCAATTCCGAATGATTTGCGCAACGCTCGCGAATTTGATCTCGCGCGAGGCCTCTACCTAGAAATAGCCCAAGACCTCGAACGAACCGACATCGAGCGCTTGCGTGCTCTCGATGGAATTCGCATGGCTTACAAACTTCAGCGCCGTACACCTGAATTTATTGAAGCATCGAAGCATTGGCAGCGTTTTGCCGCCGATTATTTTTTAAAACCGGGAAAGCGAAAAAACGATCCGGTACTTTTAAAAACCTACCTCGATACCAGAATTCAGTATGCTCGCGCCATTTGGACAGATCATCGCTCTCAAGAGGCGAAACGGATTCTGCTTCAGACCGAGAAGCAAATCGGAAAAAGTATCTCGGTGCACGAATCAGCCTTAATTCGCTCGCGCATCGCAGAGGAATCAAAAAACTACGCCGAGTCCGAGTCCATTTTACGATCAATAGCGATCGATCGACTGCCGGATCGCGCAACAAAGGCGAGATTTTTGTGGTACCGCGGCTGGAATCTTCGAAAAATTGGCACAAGAGATAGCCTGCGTGAAGCAGTCTCGATTCTTGAGCAGGCCCAAACCTTCGAAGATCGCCATACAGATTTGACTCGAAACATGTACTGGACCGCCCGCCTTCACAAAGAACTCGGTGAACCCGAGAAAGCCCGAAGACTTTTTAGTGAACTCGCCGATCTTAGCCAATTCGGTTTCTACGGCATTATTGCTCAGCGCGAGCTTGCCCTGCCATTTGTACCGTTCAATTCAGAAATCAATCGGGACTATGACCCCCTCGATCGATCACCGTTGGCCGACGTCGTGCGAGTCCCGTCAGACTGGTTTGCTGCCTTAGGCGAATTCGAAACAGGCCGGCGCTACCTCGACAGTTTTCCAGCCAAGACCGTCTGGGATTCAGCCTGGAGCCTGTCAAAAAAGGAAGCTGCACTTGAGCAGCTCGCTCGTCTCGAACAGCACACTGCCGTTAGTGCCCGCATCGATGGGCTAACGCCCGACGAACGAAAAACGCTTCTTGCGAAACGCCCTGAATTTTTATTTCCGCTACCGTATCAGGCAAGAATTCTTGAAGAGACCGCGCGGCACGAATTGCCGCCTGCACTGATCTACTCGATCATGCGTCAAGAGTCGTTGTTTAACCCGTTTGCAAGAAGCCCAGCGGATGCGTTTGGACTGATGCAGTTGATTCCAGAAAATGCCAA
>JALHOI010000397.1 GCA_022843085.1 Pseudobdellovibrionaceae bacterium | reverse complement strand
TCACGTGTGCTGACGAACAATCAAGATCGACAAGCTTCACAGAAGGCGGCCGACGATGAAGCCGAAAGACTTTTGAAAGAACGTCCTCCTCGAGGCGCAATTGTTATCGCGAGCGAAAAATTTCATCGCGGGGTTTTGGGGCTGGTCGCCACACGTTTCAGTCAGCGATTCGGGCTACCCGCTTTTGTTGGTGCCATTGAAGGCGAAGCGGGGTCCATCGTCGGAAGTTCGCGTGTACCGAATGGAGCTCAGACGAACTTACTCGACGCTATGAGTGCGGCAAACGACTGTCTTGATCAGTTCGGCGGTCATGCGGTTGCCGCCGGTTTCGAAGCGAAACGCGCACGTTTTGAAGAGTTCCGCACCATCATCGAAAACTGGTACCTGAAGTCAGGAGAAGCTCCGAAAGAGGCAGTCCTCGAGTACGATGCGAGTTGTCAATTTCACGAATTGAACACCTCCTTTATGTCATGGCACGAGCATATGGGACCGTTCGGAGCCGGGGCCCCGATTCCACTTTTTAAGTTTGATGACTGTCTGGTCGCGCAGGTGCGCAGCCTAAAAGGCGGTCATCTGCGGCTGAAATTAGCTCAGCCGGGTGCTGACGCAGTTCAGGGTATTTGGTTTTCTCCGCCGGCAGGGCGCGAGCCGATGATTGGCACTCGGGTGTCAGTCGTGGCAGAAATCCAGTGGAACCACTACTTGGGTTCGAAAAGCATTCAGCTGATGATTCAGGATGTTCGACCTGCTACGTTCGGCCCAAAAGTATTTGATAGCCGGGGGGCAATATGATGAACGCAAATTTGAAACGCACCGTTGGGCAGCTGAAGTCAGTTAAGCTTGCTCCTGAAAAGTTAAGGCCAATCATTCGCGATCTTCCAAGCAAGTTTATTGAACGTGCGGATCAAGTTCTTCTCGGTCTTGCGCACACGAAGGATTCGATCCCCACGATGCTGAAACAAACACTGAATCGCATCGAGAATAATCCGAACGATCTGGTTGGTCGTGTGGGCCGTCAAGTTCTCGAACGGGCCGAGATCGTGCGCAAGCAGCTAATTGAAAAAGCCGAAGACTCAGGTTCACTCGTCAATCCCCGCTGGGTGCCCGAGTGGCTGAAGGAGATGAGTTTCGCGCCGGCAGCGCGAACCGACGGCAGTGCGCCGGCAGCGCGAACTCATGAGACGGCGCCGGTCGCGGCCGAATCTGCGCCACTAAAAGCTGCAAAACCGAAGGCCGCAAAGCCACAAACGCCGAAATCAGCAACGAAAAAGAAGAAGAGTTCGGCTTCTAAAAAGGCGTAAAAGTTCGAGTGAAACGTTCAGTGGTGCTTTTGTCGGCAGGTCTAGATTCAACGGTGAACCTGTACCGTGCGGCCGAAGAAAGTCAGGTCTTGCTCGCTCTGACCTTCAACTACGGTCAGCGAGCAGCTCTGCGAGAGATCGAACACGCAGCGAAACTCGCCAAGGCGATTGGAACTCGTCACCGGGTGATCGACCTGCCTTGGTTTCGCGACTTCACGAAGACGTCGCTTGTTGATTCCAGTATGGATATTCCCACAACCGGCGTTTCGATTGACGATCACATTGCGAGCACACACTCGGCCAAGGCCGTATGGGTTCCCAACCGAAACGGAATTTTTCTGAACATCGGAGCTGCGTTCGCCGAAGGTCTTCTTGCCGATTGGCTTGTTCCGGGTTTCAACTTCGAAGAAGCGCAAACTTTTCCCGATAACTCCGAAGCTTATCTTCAGGCGGCGACGAGGTCGCTTCAGTTTTCGACGGCGAATCAGGTTCAGGTTCGCTGCTTTACCACCGACCTAACGAAGCCGCAGATCGTGAAGCTGGGCCGCAAGCTGAAAGTTCCATTCGATTTGATTTGGACCTGTTATTTTGGTGACGAAAAGCAATGCGGGCGCTGTGAATCTTGCCTTCGGTTTGATCGCGCGCAAAAGTAAAGCGATGCTGACCAAATTTATTCAAAACGAATTTCCTTACGACGGAACTCAGCTTCGGTCTCTTTTCGGCTACCTCGATCACGGTCTCCTCGGTGACTCAGTCGTTTCGTGGGTCGGAGCCTGCGAGATTGATTTTGCGCATATGGTCGATGGTGAAGATCTTCTCGAGAAATCCGAAATTCGCGGGGGCCGCATGGTCCACTTCATTCTCGAAAAATTTCACGCGACACTTCCTGAAATGGTTGCACTTCAACGGTTGTTCGCGGCCATTGTAAAAGATGTGATTGTCGAAAAAGAAAATGGTCACCCTCGATTTCCGATCCGGCGATCGGGAGACGACATTTATTTGGTGTTACCCGACGGCGAAGGCAAACTTTCGATTTCGATCGCAACGGTTTCACCGCTGTCGGGCCTCGTACATTTTGCCGTCAACGTCACGAACGACGGTACTCCGGTCAGAACGGCGTCGCTCGAAGATTTGCGTTTTTCCGCCAAAGAATTTGCCGAACTCGTACTTTCAAGATTTCGCGATGAGTGCCGTTCAATTCGCGAGGCGACGATGAAAGTGAAGTGGGTCAGGTAGGCGCGGGTGCCCCGGTTGTCGCCAATTCGATAGGTTAGGGTTATGGAGCTCGATCACATTTTTGTTTTTCCGCGTGCCGATTTGGATTGGCGCCGAGTCCTGACAGAAATAGGTCTTCTGCCAACCTACGGCCGCGTGCACCTTGGCCAAGGAACGGCGAACTTATGTTTTTGTTTTGAGAATGCATTCCTCGAGATTCTTTGGGTCGAAAACGTTCGTGAAACCTCAGACCCGCAAATTAAGCGCTGCCAGTTCAGTGAGAGAAGCAAGTGGGCGATGGAGGCTTACACCAGCCCATTCGGGATTGCGTGGCGAGGCCACGCTGACATTTCGACATGGGAGTACCGGCCTCCTTACTTAGCCGTCGACAAATCTATCTTGGTCGCTGTGGATAGCGACCACCTCGATCAGCCCGTCATGTTTACTTTTCCAAACACCGAAGCGCCCATCTCTTGGCCGCCCATCAAGCGAGGTGCACTGCAGATGGGGGCCGGGTTTTCAAAGATTGTCCTCGAGAACATCGCTCAACCGACGCCTCCTTCAAAAGCCCTCGTTAGCCTTCTGGACGGGGGTTGTATTGAAAGCTTCAAAGAAAACTCAAAGCATTCAGCGATTCTCCGATTAGAGAATATCCAACCCGAACGCACCATTCGTTTGTCTCTGCCAAATTTTGAATTGATTTGAATTTGAGTCAAAACTGAGGCTGTTGCCGAGCTAAATCCACAGATTCACCGAGCAGCACAAAGCGCACATTGCGTTTTCGTTTGCGATTCTAACATCGGCCGACTTAGCCTTTGCCGAGGAAAGACAAACCTCTAGGCCGGCAAATTGTACATTCAAGAAAACAACCAAGTATTCT
>JALHOI010000396.1 GCA_022843085.1 Pseudobdellovibrionaceae bacterium | reverse complement strand
AAGCTTGTTCAGAAGCGGGCCTACGGGTATAAGAGCTTTCGAAATTATCGTTTGAGATTTCTAAGTGCTTGTCTTCATGAGGGTTACGCGTCGTGACCAACAGTTAAATGGGAAGATCCCCTCAAACGTGCGGTGAGCAGCGAAGGCCGGAGGCCGAAGCGACACCAGCAAACAAAATAAAACCACCCGGATGGGTGGCTTTATTTTGGTGCCTCGGGGGAGACTTGAACTCCCACACCCTTGCGGATACTGGATTTTGAGTCCAGCGCGTCTACCGATTCCACCACCAAGGCACATTTACGACGGCCCGTAGAAATGGCCGAACCAATACACTTAGGGCCTCTTTGCGCGCGGCTCAAGAATTTCTTTCATATCTGCTCGGAACGCCGACAGCCGTTCGAGCGGCCCTGAAGCCTCGGCCGCCGCTTTACGCCGCGAGAATTGAATAAACGCCAATTGAGGCTGGTGACGCGGCGTGGCACATCGCTTGCCTTAAGGCCGGCTGAGTTTGAATCCCATTGAGGAGTACTGTTCATGAGAAACCTTTTACGTGCTTTTGTATTTTTGATGCTCGCGACTTCATTCGCGGCCGGCATGGCGACAAGTGTGTCGGCAGAAGCTCAATCGCCCTCGCAAAGGCGAGTGGTTAAAATCGACGATTCGACGGGTGAACTCGTTGACGTCACACAAGCCCAAGAGGCGACAACGGTGCAATCGCCCGGCATCGTTATCTTGAACAACCAAAAATCGAGTCAGTCGAGTGGCCAATTCTCGAATCAGGGGCAGGCCGTGATTCAAGATCAACCCACGAATGTGATTGAAGATTCGCCGCTTAACATGTCGGCGGCTGAGCGCCGGCGTCGAGATCGTCAGAACCTTGAAATGCAAACCGAGCAGAAGATCGTCGAAAAATTAGAAGACGCACGTATTGAAGACGAGCGCGCAAGAAGCGAGCGCCTCTTTAACAAAGGTTTCGGATCGCGCGATGAGCAGACCGCTGCACCTGCACCGGCGCCGACTCCCCAGCCAGTTCAGATTATTCAAGCACCGCCAACGGTTGTGATTGAGAAAAACGAAGAGCCAAAAGTCAACGTTCGCGATGAGGTTCGTGCAGCGTTCGAAGAGATGAAGCCAAAGTATGAAGAGCCAAAGACCGGGTACTACATGCAGGGTTTAGCCGGCATGGGAAATTATCCCGACGCGACGAACGTTCGCGGTGATATGGCGCTTGGTTTTGGTTTTGGAATCGTGACGCCCGAGCGTTTGGTCGCTGAAGGTACTTTCCAGTACTCTCAGTACAACGTGACGGATTCGACGCAGTCTTTTCAGCCGAATTTTCAACCTAACTATGGCGGGTCGATCCCGTTCACAAAAGTAACTCAGTACAACTTCCAGGCGGCAGTGAAGTACCAGCTTCTCGGCGGACGTGTGCGCCCAGTGGTCGGTTTGATTGCGGGCTACACCTACCGTGGTTACGAAGGGCAAAATCCGTTGGCGGGACAGTTTTATGGTCCAGGCAGCCGCGCTTTGAACAATGCCTCGACGAACGCCTTGGATCTTGGCGGTCTCATGGGCCTCGACGTTCAGGTGACGAACGGTTTCTCGATCGGCGCCGACTTCCGTTATATGAAAAACGTCGCCTACCGCGGCAATAACGACTACTCGAACGCGTATGCTCTTCCAGCGCCGTTTAAACGTCTTGAAGAGATTAACTACTATTTGGCATCGCTCGTCGGCAAATTTACTTTCTAGTTAGAGTTCTGCCTAGAGCGGTTCGAAATTACGATTGAAAAATTGAAGCGGCATCCAACATACTGGTGGGATGCCGTTTCTCATTTTGGTCAGCTTACTTTTTATTTTGGTCTCGCGACCCAGCGAAACGGTCGGCCAGACACCGACGCCGCCACCAGCATCGGCGCCGGTCAAGATGATCTCGGTAACCAAGGTCGTCGGCGAGGCTGGCCCGCGCGTCGTGACCTCACGAGAAGTTCGAATCAACGACGCCATCTCGCAAGTTCTCGCGCGTCCGGTCGATTTTAGAGAAAGTGCAAATAGTGCTTCGGCTGCGGCAACTTTAGCGGTCCCCTCTGGGAAGCTTAAAGTACTCGCGACAGACGATGCGGCGTTTCCGGTACAGGTTCTGAAGGTCCTCGATGAGTGGACGGTCTACCTTGAGGCGACCGAGATTGGTTCGAAATCCGCCGACAAGGGCGAAGTAATCCGACTGGTCAAACTTGTGACAGACGCTTGGAAGGGCGTGGCTGAATGGGACAAGCTTGAACCATCTCAAGGTGAAATTCGAGATGTGATCGATCGCAAGCTCGCCGCGCAAAGCCTGGAACGTCTGAAGGGCGACGCGTCTCTTGTGAATGTGAGTGATGCCGAAGCCCTTCAGCATTTCAAAAAAAATCGGCTTCGCTTCGGCAATCTTCCGTTTGAAAGTTTTAAAGACAACATCAAGGCGGCACTCGTGCGAACTCAAACCGAGCGTCGATTGACAGAGTGGCGCGCAGTTCTTCGACGCAAATACCGCGTGCGTACGTTTGTTGGAGCCTAACGATGTCAGCGCCTCGCGCATCTCGAGCACCCCTTACGGTTCGCCAAACGACGGCCGCCACGGACTACGACTTCGTTCTCAAGTTTGTCGAAGCGGCCCGCGCCGCTCGCTTTGAGTGGGCGGCCTCTTGGCCCTCGCACGCTATTTTGAGTGAAATTCGAGCTTCGTGCCTTTTCGTAGCCCACGCCCATTCGATTCCCGTCGGCTTCGCGCTCGTGAGGCCGCCGGGTCACGCCTTTGAAATCACCCTGACCGCTGTGTCACAGTCGGTCCGAGGACGAGGCGTATTTTCGAGTCTGATCGCGAAAGTGGTCGAAGACTGCCGAACCAACGCGCCGCACGAAAGCCTGCATCTCGAGGTACGAGCCGATAACCGGGTCGCAATTCTGGCGTACGAGGCGTGCGGATTCAAATTGGTCGGTCATCGGAAGAATTACTACTCCGATCGGGTGGACGCCCTGCTCTTCAGGAAAGACTTTGAGACGCGTGTAGACCTGATCACAGGTGCCTAAATAGGCCCTCAAGACGCGTCGTTTCGAAATGTGGCCGAATGGCGTCCGCATTTGCGTTTCACTGTAGAGTTTGTTACGAACAGTTTCGTTGAGAAGCAACCGTCAGATTCTCGCTGGTTTTTGGCCAGTAAGATCTTTTGAGGCGGCCAAGGCGCTAGGTTCTCGATTTCGACTTCTGCTCCGGCTCCGGTCTAGGATCCGTTGGAATGTTGGAATTGGGATCTGGCAGAGAGTGAAAGTGGCCCGTGGGGCCATTTTTTTTTGTTGATGGAGTGTTGTTAGAGCCGCATGCAGGAACCGAAAGAACCAAACGACGTACAAAACGATCTGCCGGAAAACGGA
>JALHOI010000395.1 GCA_022843085.1 Pseudobdellovibrionaceae bacterium | reverse complement strand
GCCCCAAACTTCACTGACGATGCGATAGAGCGGCTCAAGGTGAAGAAAGATTTGCGCATTCTCATGTGGCCGGGTCTTGCCGACCATCAGCCGGTTCGTCAGTTTAAAACAATCGCCGGCGGTTATTTGGTCCAGTCGGCCGATCGCACGAGCGATTGGTCTGATGCTTGGAAGATTTCGGGAAAACCACTGAGTGCCGCGGTAAAAACCGATTTACTTCTCGCATGGAAGGTCTGTGCTCATCTGCGATCGAATGCGATTGCGATTACAAGTGAGGGTGCAACGGTCGGGCTCGGCATGGGGCAGGTCAATCGCGTCGATGCTGTTGAGCATGCGATTGCACGGATGAAGAAGCATCACCCGAACGCACAGAACGCGGTACTCGCAAGCGACGCGTTCTTTCCCTTTTCAGACTCGATGGAAAAAATCAGTGAGGCCGGAATACGATGGGTGATTCAGCCGGGCGGCTCCATTCGAGACGAAGAGGTATTAAGTCGCGCCCAAGCCTTGGGCATAACGACCGTCTTGACCGGCACGCGACACTTCAGGCACTAGGGCGAGTCCTGGTGTTTGGTCGAGATCGTGAGAAAGACTTCAATCCTCGCGCCCTTTAAGTGAGACTAGTGGTCTCAGGGGGCGGAGTGGCCGCGGGCGAAAAACAGCAAGTTCCAATAAAACCCGGTTTAGGCAAAGATACGTTGTGGCTTGTGAAGAGCGGCGACCGCGTACTCGGCCCATTCAACACCGCCGAAGTTATTCGCCGTTTGCGCGCGAAGGAACTTGTCGTCATCGACGAAATCATCTCGCCCCAAGCCAGGTGGCGACACATCCGCGATGAGCCTTTGTTTGCATCTGTCGTTGACGAAATTCGTACAGGCCTCATGACGGTACGTGACGATACCGAAGTCGGCGACAGCACTGGCACACCGACAATTACCGCACGAGGAGTCAACGAAGACGGTACTCCAATTCCCGTCGGACAAACGACCTCTGTCGGAGCTGCAACCAATGCTCGTTTTGATTCATCTTTTAATGTTTCGCGAATTTCAGACGCCGAAATCGTTTCTGAAACTGACGATGTCGAACATATTCACGTCGCCTCCGCGCGCGAAATTGAAAAGCCCACCGCGCGTGGCCGCAGCGAAAAGTCGGTACCAAAGAAGAATGTTCACAGCTCGTTGGCGTATACTCCGCCCGGCAAAGAGCGAAAAGTCGATTCAGCAGTTATTGTCACCAAGACATCACGCGCACTTTGGATGCTTGTTGCTGCGTCAGTTGTCGTGATCGGTGCGAGCCTTTATTTTTTTAAAATTGCACCAGTGAAGCGCGCCGGTGAGCGAAGCGAAGAGATTGCTCGCCTAAGAAAAGAAGGCGACCGAGCATGGTCTCGTGCTGAATTTTTACGGGCTCAAAAGCTTTATCAGCAAATCAACCGCGAGCCCCATACCGATCTCGAAACCGATCTGCGCCAGGCTATTCTGCAGCTTCGTATTGAAGGCGACACACTTTCGGCCAAACGAAAGCTTGAAGATCTTGTGCCTCGATTGACCTCCTCTGAAGCCCGCACCCGTGCCCGGATTGCTCTGGCCGTAGCGAGTCTTCAAGCTGATGAGCCGCTCGAAGCGCAGAACGCACTCATGAACCTTGTTCGCGAACCAGACGCCGGGCCGATCGCTTATTTTAATCTTGGTTGTGCTCAAGCGGCGAATGGCCTTCGCAGCGAAGCGATTGAAACGCTTAAAAAGCTAGACACTCATCCTTCCATTGGTGGTCCATCTCGACTTCTGCGTGCGCTTTTAAGTTTAAAAGAGGGCAACACAAAGGGCGCGGTCCTCGCTGTCGAATCAGATTTGCAAAACAATCAAGCCGCCTTTCAACAAGAACTTCATGCGATGGGTGCGGTGAGCGATTGGCTCGACGGAAATAAAAAACGTTCGAATCAGCGGTTGCGATTGGCTCTCGACACTGATCCGATGCAAACGGAAGAATTCTTTTTTGATCCTCTGCTCTACCTTGAGGCTATTCGTTGGAAGCAGCTTCTTCCGGTTGTGAAAGATTATACGAATAAATCTAAATCAAACGGTGCCAAAGCGCTTCTCGCACTGGCGCTGATAAAGTCGGATCGGCGCACTGAAGCTCAGCAGTTTTTAACAGAAAGCCTATCGCCGCGGATGAACGATGCCGATCTTCAATCTGTCAGCGCTTATGGTCTCATGACCCAGGGCCGAGACGACGAGGCTCGCGGCGCATTGAAGTTTAGCCAAGCGAACCAAACCGAGGGCGTTTCTTCGCTAGCAGCCATTCTCGATGCCCGCCTTCTCGAGCGCGCGAGCGACCGAGATGCGGCTAACAAGCTTTGGAGTGAAATCGCGAAGCGTCCAAATCCCCCCGTGATTGCCCTGGTCAGCCTCGCTCGCGCCGAAAGTCAGGTTGCGACAGAAAAAAGTTTGAGTGGCGTCGAACGATTGAGAATTCTGTATCCAAATTCAGTGCTGGTTCAAAAACTTCATGACGAGATCGTCGACGCCTCGCAGCCTCAGCCAAGAGTAGGCGCGAAAGCGGCTCCTTGAAGACCGCTCCGAGTCGGCGACGCTGGCGTTCTGTAAAGTTCTTTTACGGTGTGTTTTGCTCACTCGGCCTTGTCGGCATCGCGGGATGTAAACAGGCGCCCAGTTGGAAGTCTCGCTCGTACAGCGAAAAGACGCTCGCGAGTACCGTTGGCGAAATTAAGATTCCAAGCGAACTTTGGGAGCGTGTCATCGCTCCAGATCGACCGCTGGTTGACGTTGTGTCGATCAGTCAAGCGCCCACCCCGAATCGGGGCGGCGGAAACTCGGCAATCGCAAAAACTTCGGTCGAAACAGACTTGAAACCCGTGACGGTTTACATGATCGAAGAAACTCGCGGTGTTCTCGGCGGACGCAATCAAAAGATTGTGTTCGGTCCTGGTGGAGGCGACATCGACCTTCGTGATTTTGTCATGGAAAAGCAGGGAGCCTTTCGCATCGTTTTCGAATTTTCTGAAGATGCGGATCCGGCCGCTCCGAAACGAGTTTGGTTTTTGTCGAACGCCCAGCGGCGAAAGATTGGTCAAGACTGGGTGGGTGCCGGCTGCGACACCTATCTCGACATATCATCGTTTGTAAAAGCTGAGTCTGAAAAAGATGGGATTCTCTTCGCAGTTGCTGGCGACCGCCATATTAGCGCACTCGCTGGAACGTTTTTATTTTCTCTAAAGCGCGGAACACGGGTTGAAATTTCTCGTATTACGTTTTCAGATTCGTCTCGTCGTAAACTCGAATGTCGCACGCGCGGAGAATCCTGATGATCGATTTAAAGGCTTACAAATGGGAAACCCTACAAGGGCTACCGATTGAGCTCGAAACCTTCAAGGGTCAAGTGCTGCTCGTTGT
>JALHOI010000394.1 GCA_022843085.1 Pseudobdellovibrionaceae bacterium | reverse complement strand
GAACCGACTTTCAGATTTATGTCGGGTTCGCCGAGGCCAAGCTCACGCGCCAGCTCGCCGGCCATAATCGGGTCGTAGTGTTGCCCCGTGTGAATCAAGACGTGCTTCACGCCCTGCTCGATCAGCTTCTGACGAAGAATCGGAACCTGCATGTACTGGGGACGAGCCCCCACGACGCGAACAACGGTTTTCATGCTTGGAACCTATACTCGGATGCGCGGTCGACAAATGTCTGCATCCACATTTCGATGTTCATCAATCCCCAAATATTGCGAGAGTAGTCGCCTTCGCCTTCCATGTGCTTCAACAAATCGGAAGGGTCGTAAAAGCCGCGTTTCTTTTCGGTACCGACGACGAAGATTTCGCGGATGAAGTTTCCCAAGTCTTTCTTCATCCAAAGATTTAGCGGAGTCGGGAAACCCATTTTGTCTTTTCGATCCATGATCGTCGACGGCAGGTAAGGGGCCACCGCCGCTCGTAACAGGCCCTTCAGCTCGCCTTTCGGCACCTTGATGTTTTCCGGCACGCGAGACGCGAACTCGAAAACTTCGCGGTCGACCAATGGTACGCGCGACTCGAGGCTCCACGCCATGCTGACGCGATCTTCCACGTGCAAGAGTCCCGGCAGCAACGACACGAGATCGAAGCCCGTCATGGCGGTCATCGGCGAATCCGCGGTTGCGCCCGAGCGCGCGAAAATCTCTTGGAACCGATCGAACGGCTTTTCAGAATCGAGCGCCTCGAGATCGACAATCTTCGAAAGCTCGGGCGCACGAGAAACAAGTTTGAAGTAGCGCTGCTCGATCGGCCCGAAAATTCCGTCGCTCATCAAACCCTGCATCATCGGGCGGTACTGTTTGAGCACCGTGAGGTGACCTTGAATGTCCTGCAGCGAGAGGTTCCCGGGCGCGGGCGTGCGACCGTCGATCGAAGCGCCAAGCGCATTTTCGAGCAGGCCCACCATGTAGCGTGCGTAGCCTCCAAAGATTTCGTCGCCACCCTGCCCACCGAGCACGACCTTCCGGTGCTGGCTCGCCAGTTCCGAAACGCAATACTGAGGAAACGAACCAGGGCCCGCTTCGGGATAATCCATGTGGTAGACGAGTTTAGCGAACGTGTTTTTGAAATCGTCCGCGGTGATTGTTCGCTCGTGAATTTTAATTCCAAGCTTCGAACCCACGTCGCGTGCGTACTGACTTTCGTCGAAACGTCCGTCGTAACCATCGAAGCGCCCAGTGAATCCGACCATCTCGTGCTCGTGGCCTTCTTTCGCCATCGCACAAACGAATGACGAGTCGACTCCGCCCGAAACATACGCGCCAATCGGAACATCGGCCCGTGTGTGAAGGTGAACGGATTCTTTCAAAATGGCACGAAGTTCTTCGACAACGTGCGACGCATTCGCGTTTGTTGGTTTATATTCGGGCTTCCAATAACGGTGAAGTTTTTGAGAGCTATCTTTGCCAAGCACCAGAGAATGACCAGCTTCAAGCTGCTTCACACCCTCGAACAAAGTGCGGTCGCCCATCTGAAGCTGAAAGACAAAATACTCTTTGAGCGAGCGACGGTCGGCAGCAATCTGATCGAGATGAGGAAGCAGTGCTTTCACTTCGCTTCCAAACACAAGACCCGACTTCGTCGACGCATAATAGAACGGTTTGATTCCAAGCGGGTCGCGCGCACAGAACAGATCGCCAGTTTTCGCATCGTACAATGCAAACGCGAACATTCCGCGCAAGCGATCGACAACTGCAGCGCCCCACTTTTTGTAACCCGCGAGAATGACTTCGGTGTCGCTTTGAGTTTGATACGGATAATCCGAAAGCTCGCGTCGAAGTTCTTTGTAGTTGTAGATCTCGCCGTTAAAGACCAAGGCGTTTCCGTCTTTGGCAACCATCGGCTGCGACCCGGTCTCGAGATCGATGATGCTGAGTCGGCGATGACCGAGGCCAATTCGACCATCCGTTGAAATCCAGATTCCTTCGCCATCGGGACCGCGATGAGCAATTCGATCCGTCATGGCTTTAACCATGCGGCGCTTGAGCTCGCGATCGATCGGGGGCGAAAAATGCCCTGAGATTCCACACATATGGCGACTAGATAAAATACGTCTCGGACCAAATAGCAAGGTTGATAAGCTTCCAGCGGGCCGAGGGCGAAAGGCTTGCCGGCGCGATTTCAAGTGCGGCTGGCAACAGCTCTTTGAGATGGGTAGACGCGACGACGTGGTCGCGCCAGAGTGCTTGAAAATGGGGCTCCCAGCTGCGATCTGGTGCCGCGAAGCCGATTTTGTCGCGGCGATTTAAAACTGCGGCCGGTACGACGTCGCGCATCGCATCTCGAAGCACGGCTTTTTGCACGCCACCGCGAACCTTAAGACTCAGCGAAAGCCCAAGCCCGAATTCGACGACGCGGTAGTCGAGAAATGGAAGCCTGGTTTCGATCGAATGGCGCATCGAGTTTCGGTCTTCATAGCGCAAGAGCTGCGGAAGATTCGTTTCGGTGATGTCTAAGATTTGCGCCTCGCGTGGCCGGCTTAAAGCCTGGCGATACTTCAACAAATGATCTTGCGCCGCTGCAAGTTCTTCGGGCATCGACGCTTGAAGCTCGGCTTCGAATTCGCGGGTTTCAAGCCAGCCCAGTTCGCTTGCCAGTTTCTTCGCAAGAAGCCGAGGCGGCGGAAATGTTTTGGCCTGCAGATACTTGGGGTAACCCAAAAAAACTTCGTCGCCACCTTGGCCGTCGAGCAGCACCGGAACATTCAGGCGCCGCGCTTCGCGCATCACCGCGTCTTGCATAAATACGCTGAGGCCACCGAACGGCTCGTCTTGCGTCTTCACAACATCAAACAGCTGCGCACGAAAATCGTCGGGCCTTACCCGGTGCCACTCAAGCTTTGAATTCTCGGCAACGACCCTCGCAAACTCGGTTTCATTTGTTTCGGGATCAAGGCTTTCAGCGGTAATTCCGATGAAGCTTCCGCTTTTGTACGAGGTGGCGGCGAGCGCCGCAATCGACGAGCTATCAACACCGCCGCTAAGACACGTGCCGACGCGCACGTCACTTCGAAGTCGCAGGCGCACGCTATCGGTCAAAAGCTTTCGCAATTCTTCGGCCGCTTCGCTTACGTTCAAATTCAAGTCGCGAACTCGGGTCGCGAGCACATACCATTGATCGGTTTTCAATTCATGCGAAGAGAGATCGTAGATGAACCGGTGACCCGCTTTCAATTCTTCGATGCCTTCAAAAAACGTGCGTCCCGAATGATGCAGATGGCCCGCGTAGAGGTAATCAACCACCGTCTGTCGGTCGATCCCCGTCGCCGGTGAAACCGCCAGCAGCGCTTTGATTTCGCTCGCAAACTGTAGCGTTTCTGAAGTCCTACGCAGATGAAGTGGTTTCACGCCAAAACGGTCGCGGGCTCCGAAC
>JALHOI010000393.1 GCA_022843085.1 Pseudobdellovibrionaceae bacterium | reverse complement strand
ATTACAGTGGTGCGTTTAACGACGCCGGCACTTTCAGAATTGACGAAGTTGTCTGAGCGCCTGAACCAAATCGAGTTGAACGAATCACCTGAGACTGCAACTTGCCGAATGCTGCCGCCGCCCGGGTTGCCGAATCTTCGCGTCGGACCAAATCGTACGCTGGTTCTGACTGGTACGGACTGCTCTGTCGCTCGCAAGGTCGAACCCAAACTCGCCGAAGACCAAGCCGCCGCCTTTGAACTCAGAATGGCTCTGACTGCGCTAGCTCTCAACGCACTTTAGTCCCGAAACCGTCGCAACACCAACCGGCAAAGCCTGCCCCCCATGTGCTCGCAGACGTGCGAGCACCAGCGAAGGCCGGAGGCCGTAGCGACACTAACAGTTGAGAAGGTGAGCCTGCGCTCACCTTCTCAAATCGTCGGCTTTATCGGCTCCAATTTCTTCGACGATCGAATTCCAGGCGGAAATTACAAACCCCGGGTTACCTGGGTCGCGTCCGACCATAAGACGCGTGATGAGCATCGCGAGTACGACGCTCGCAACCAAAAGCAACACATACTCGACGACGACCTGCCCCGCTTCGCCTTGCGAAGTTCGAACCGTGACGTTACCGTAATTGCATGAGTGACTTTGACAACGATTCGGACAATTCTTCGGGCGACGATCTTTCGTCGGACAATGATCATGCAAAACTGGGTGTTCAGGACTCATCCAAGCACTCATCCCGATCAGGATCGTCGAATTTACGGCGTTCGTCGAGCGCCATCGTACAAACGCTTCGCAAACGGCACATCGGCGTACCCCTATTAGGTTTGGTCATGTTGGCGGTTATCGGCATCGTTGTTATTTCGCAAAATCCGGCGCGCCTACCTCATGCTTCACTCGAACCTGATCCGCTCGCTTCCGATCGACCGACTGTTGATGACTTCGCCGTACAAACGCCTGGCGGCGAGACCTTTCGGTTAAGTGCCAACGCGGGCAAAGTTGTTCTCGTTAGTTTTTGGTCGTCAGAATGCTCGACCTGCTTGCTCGAATTACCGGCTTTTTCAGAACTTCTGAAGCGCTACAGCTCCGACGGCCTCGAAATTCTTTCGATCAATCTTGATCCGCCCGAAACTGCAGCGAAAACCACAACGGAAGTCTGGTCGCGCGGAAAGTTCGACTTTAAACCGTACGTTGATCCGACTCGGGTCGTCGCCAAAACTTTCAAAATTGAGACAGTGCCAAGCGGATTTGTCATCGATCGACGAGGCCGAATCGCTTTCAATAGCTACGGCGCCAACGACTGGCTCGCTCCAGAAACAGCCCGCCTTCTCGAGGATCTACTTCTCGAAGAGTAACGAGCTCATAATCCCGCTGCAATTTTTCGCGGGCTCATTCCGGTTATCGCGTTGACGACTTTCGAGACGACCGAACTCAGTTCTAGTTCGCACTCATCGGCCTGCAGCGCGATCACATGATCTCGACCCATTCGGCCCATGGGTAGCGTTTCGGGTAACCAGACGAGACCCTGTGAAACGAAGCAGAGATCAAAAGTTTCTTCTGTTGGATAGACCATGATGTAGAGACTCGGCCCTTCACTGCGCGGCCAAAGGTCGGCCAAGTCCTTCGTTTTTGCGCGAAGCTCGAAGTAAAACTTCAGTGCTAGGGCTTCTTGGCTTTGAGAAAAGTAAAGACGAAGCGGGCCATCGAAAATCGCGCCGTTGAAGGCAGGTGAATAGAATGGCGACTGCGTGATGTACAGTCGACCCTCGATTTCCGTTGTTTCGGCATTTGAGCTCGGCGCCATCCGTGTCGCGGTCTCGGTCATAATTTCTCCGGTTCAATTATTTGATCTCGCTTCGAATCATTCGAAAGCGACACCCCTCCAGCATCCTGCCACGAGGGATGTCTTATCAAAGCCTAGGCAACCCTCGATCCGAAACGCAAATTTTTTTTAAGTTGATTTAAGAATCGGTCTGGCGACGAATTTTCAAAAATGGAAACTGAGTCGAATCAATGTGTTAGCCGGTTACGCTGCATCCTAAAAGATGCGCTGGCCAGCGCGCCAAACTTTTTTCACGGCAGCATGACTTCGGGTTGGCCCAATCTCGTAGAAGAGGTCAGCCAAGCTCGCCTCTTTCTGAAGACAAATAAAATCGCCGAAGAAACCCGGATGCAAGACTCCGAGCTTCGATTCAAACCCAAGTGCGCAGGCGGCATTTACTGTGTAGGCGGCGAAGACTTCAGGCGCCGTCATCTGCATCGCAGTTCGAGCAAGTACACCGACCAACGCGAGATCCAGGCCGGGGCTCGTTCCAGGATTGTGATCTGTTGCAAGAGCAACACGCACGCCACTGTCAATCATAGCTCGAGCGTTTGGAAACGGCAGCCGCGTGTAGAGATCTGCAGCGGGCAACAACACAGCGACTGTTTTTGAGCGCGACAGTTTCAGGATGTCAGCTGAATCGGCCTCAATAACGTGGTCAACAGATCGAGCCTCAAGTTCGCAACCTAATTCCGTCCCACCCGTTCGCGATAGCTGATCGGCGTGAATCACGACCGAAATTTCTTGGTCAACTGCTTTCTTCAAGAGCTGTCGGCCCGCAGAAAGCGAGAACGCACCTTTTTCAATGAAAATATCGAGTCGAGCGCCCACACGCTTCAATTCAGGAAGCAGCGCCTCGACTTTCTTTAACCACGTTGTTTCGGTCTCGCCGTCCGGAATCGAGTGTGCGGCTAAGCACGTGATCACGACTCGCGGTAACCGCATTTTTGCGGTTCGCTGTTGAAGCTTAAACAGTAGATTCAGCGCCCGCAGTTCGCTCGCGATCGTCGATGCATAACCAGTCTTGATTTCAACTGTCGTTGCGCCCTGCTGGGCCAGCGAGCGCAAGCGCTCGATCAAGAGTGATACTTGGTTTTTTTCTGACATCGCTTCGGTCGCTCTGACGGTCGCGCGAATACCTCCGCCGCTGGCCTGAATATCGAGATAAGAATCCCCTCGATTGCGACGCTCGAACTCGTCGGCTCGAGAGCCTGCATACAGCAGATGTGTGTGGCACTCGGCGAATGCGGGAAGGACGACCGCATTTCCGAGCGAAACTCTCTTGATTTTACTTCGCCAAGAGGCCGACTTCGTTTTCGAGAACCGTAAAAAATCTTGCCGTCGACCAACCCAGACAATCACACCCTTTCGATCGACCAGCATCGTGCCATCTTCGATCGAACCGAAGTCCGACACCTTGGGATTGCGACCTTCTTTTCCATACACGCCATGAAAGGTGTGAAGCTTCGAAATATTCGTAAAAAGTGTCATCTCCGGGCTCCGTTCTTTGGTCGCGTCTCAGACTAAGACGACAGCTGGGTCACCTTCAACTGTCATCCGATTATTCAGACCGACTGTTTTTCTGACAGGTAGATCGCCGACAACGCATACCGACCAGGCTCAAGACTTGCTCATT
>JALHOI010000392.1 GCA_022843085.1 Pseudobdellovibrionaceae bacterium | reverse complement strand
GGAAAAACAGAAAAACTTGTTGAGGCGAAGCTCAAGCTACACGCGCTTTTCACGATGGCCGAGTTAAAATCGGCGGGCACTTAGCGCTCCAGACGCGCGGTCGAGCGCTCAGCGCTCTCCGACCACGTAGGCGACCCAGGCTTCACACACTTCGCCACTTTGAACTCGCGTGAAGACGCCGTCGCCGTCTCCATTGCGCGACGTTCCTTCCCAGTACACGTGAGTTTTTTTAAATCCGCATTCAAGCATAATTTCGCGAAGCTCAAGGATCGTCCACATGCGCCAGTCGTAGGTGAATTGATGTTTGTGACGGCGAACTTTGCCGCTCTTCTCTTTCACGTTGAAATGAATGTGAAAGACCGCTTCGCTCGTGACAGGGTCATAGCCGACCTGTTCCCACACGTAAGTGAAGCCACGGTGTTCAGTGAAATCTTTGTTCTGCTTTTGGCAGGCCGGGCCGCCGAAACAATCGGCGACCAGAATCCCGCCGTCATTGAGAGTCGAGTAAGCGTTCGCAAAATACTGCTTCATTGTTTCGCGAGCTTTAAAAATATAGTGCGAAAAATTCATCGCCGCGATGATATCGACTTTGGGAAGTCCGGGGCTCAGTACGTTTTCTTCGCGAATGATCACGCGCTCGGCCGCTGATTTTGAAAGCTCCGTCAGATTGTGGGCCATTCCGTACGAAATAGGCTCGTGATCGAGATCGATTCCGAACGCGCGATATTTGGGTGACAGCTTCGCCCACTCACACGAAATCGCGAACGTGCCACAAAAGTCTTCTCGTAGATCGTTTGGCTCGGACTTTCTCAGTTCTCGATACGTGTCGCGCAAAAATCGAACATCAACGTCGGGCGACTGCACGGCGCGGCGATAGAAATGATACTTATCAAACGGCGGGGGCACAGGCTTCGACAGCTTCACCGAACTTTTCCTGGACACTACGGAACCTCAGCGAGCACGAGTTCGAGTTCGTGTTTGATATCTTCAAGATGCGGAACAGAAGCTTCTTCTAAGTTCGGGTGAAGTCCAATGCCCGGTAAGTTTTTGCCGGCAAGAACTCGAGGCCGCGCCTGAAGCTCATAGAAGAGTTCTTGAGTCACGCGGTACGCGAGGTGCTCGCCAAAATTGGTCACCTCGGTGTCTTCGTTGACGAAGAGAACGCGTCCGGTTTTTCGAACCGAATCTCGAATCATCGCCCAGTCGTACGGGTACATCGAGCGAAGGTCGATGACTTCGACCGAACGACCCTGCTCAGCTAACTCCGCCGCCGCCTTCACACACAAAGGAAGCGTGCGCCCGTAGCTGACAACCGTGATGTCGACACCCTCGCGAACGATTTTTCCTTGCCCGATCGGTATTTCAAACTCACCAAGGTCGGGCCAACGGGCCTTCCACTTCGAACGGTCACCGATCGGTGCATCGATCATCGACTTTAGCGTCTTCTCATCGGGTTCGCCCGGAATCAGCTCTTCGCCGCGAACGCGCAACAGCGCTTTCGGCTTTAAGAAAAGAACAGGGTTCGGGTCTTTAATCGCCGAAACCATCAGCCCGTAGGCATCAAGAGGTGTCGACGGCATCACGACCTTCCAGCCTGGAAGCCGCGTCGCCCACGAATCGAACGAATGTGAATGGTAGACAGAACCACGAATACCCGCGCCGACCGGAGTCATCACGACGATCGGCATGTTGTACTGACCGTTCGACGTCCAAAGCATATTGCCCGCGATTTTCAAGAGATCGACAGTGTTGAAGATGTAATCGCAGAACTGAATCTCGGCGACGCAACGGTCGCCGGCGAGGCCAAGACCAATCGCTGTCGAGATGATTCCACGCTCGTCGAGTGGAGAATTCCAAGCAGTCTCGAGACCTTGAGTCGCGGTGAAAGCGCCGCCGAGCGGGGCACCGACGTCTTCGCCAAAGATGTCAGTTACGCCAAGATTTTTCTCGCCGTGATGAAGAGCCATTCGAATAGCTTGTACCATGGTTGCCATTAGAACTTCCTCCAGTCCGCGTTCTCGTTATCGACGTAGACGTGATCCCAGATTGTATCGCTTAAGGGGCCTGCTTCGGCTCTTACGATGTCTGAAATCTGTCGTGATTCAGTATCGTACGCTGTCCAAAGTTCTTTGACGAAACCGGGCTTCACAAACTTCGAGTCGACGAGGCGCTTTTCAAAAAGCTCGATCGGATCATCACCGTTCTCGCGATTCGCACCTGAAGCCGACGAATGCCCGTAGAGACGCGACACTTGAAATTCAGTCAAAACGGGGCGAGTGTTTTTCTTGATGTATTCGAGATCACCTTGAATCTGAAAATACGTCTCGATCGGGTCATTGCCGTTCACCACGTTGGTGCGAATTCCAAACGCTTTACCGCGATCCGCGACATTCTTTTCACCGTGCTGTTCCGAATAAGGCGTCGAGATACCCCACTTGTTGTTTTGGACAGTGATGTAAAGCGGCAGTTCTTTTTCGGGTCGCGAAGACCAGATGAGGCACGAGGCGAAATCCCCTTCGGCCGAACCCGCGTCGCCGCCCGTCACAATCGAAACTCCGGACTTTTGTTTTTTCATTTTAAGTCGGCGCTGCGAAATCCCAGTTCCGATGGCCATTCCGTATTGAACCTCGATCGGCGACCCGACCGGAACCACGTTCCACTGTGGGTAGCAGTAGTGATTCGCAAAATTTCGGCCGCCAGTTGACGGGTCGGTCGCGCGATTCATAATCAGCCGAATCGAGTCGATGTACGACATCCCCATCGCAACCAGCGTCGGCGTCGCGCGGTAATGAAGATGAAGGTAGTCGTGCGAGGGCCCCTGGCCCTTGTCGACGAGAAGACCAAGTGGCACCCCGAAGGCCTCTTCGCCCGGGCCGCCGATCCAAAAAAACGCGTCGCCCGCCTTGTAGATTTTAATGAGGCGCTCTTCGAGGACACGCGACTTCACCATTAGATCCATCATGTTCACAAGCTGCGGCTTCGAGAGCAGTGTGAGCGCGCGTTCCTTCGTCGGCTTGGCCGTTTTCACCGCGATCTTTGCTCGTGGTTTTGAGCCTGCCGCTAACTTAGCCTTCGCGTCAGCTTTCACATTGGCTTTCGCCTTTGCGACTTGAGTTTGCCTCATCGGGTCTCCCTTACGTAGTGCACTCTTGGTTACCGAGCCCGTCACAGCTTGTCAAAAAAACAGCGCCGCTTCCCGGAGGAGAGCGGCGCTATTTTCGAACTTAGCGACAGATTACATCGAATTCGCTAAGGCGAAACCGACTCTTTGGGCTGTTCGCGCTGGATGCTGCCCTTGACTTCGCTTTCGGGGCCCGCCTCTTTTGCCGAGTTCGTTACCGGATCGACGGTTTTCTTCGTCGAAACTGAAGCGACCTTCGTTGCCGGTGGCGGTGGAGGGATCGTCACTTTTTCAAGAGAAACCTTATTCTGGACGGCATAAAGA
>JALHOI010000391.1 GCA_022843085.1 Pseudobdellovibrionaceae bacterium | reverse complement strand
AAACTCAGTCGCAAAACATTCAGTGATTCGCGATATCTTTGGCTTGCCGGCGAGCGGACCGGTCGGCGACGTATCGTACACTGCAAGTTACATCAAACTCTTTACAGCAATCTCTGGCGCAATTGATTCAACCGTTGTCGCAGAGATGCAAAAAGTGTTTGCGGCCATGGCCGATGGAAAAGTGTGTCCGGCACCTCAGGTTGCGTCAGGCGCATATCTCGTCGCGACCGCGTGTGTAACTTCGGTCATCCGCATGCTTGATCAAGCACCCGTGACCAAAGGCCCCGAGATGGTGGTGATCAATCTTTCGAGTCTCTTGCAGGCGCCCGGGATTGCGCTGGCGAATGCGACATAACGTGAGCTGCTGCTATTTTGAATTCATCAGTTTGAGGACGTTGCCGTCGGGATCTTCGAAGACCAGCATGTGTCACCACGGTTGATCGGCTTGTCTTCGGGATGAAGCCCAACTCGTACGCCGTGGCAGTCGAGCGCAATCCAATGCTCGTGCTCGAACAGAAGGGCCATTCCTAAAACCTCGGTGTAGAAGCGCTTCGCCTTCGCGGTGTCTGTAACGCTGTAGTAGATATCCTGAACGCCAGTGACCATTTTTCCTCTCTCGCCACTTTTAGTCGAGGTGGTACCTTGCTTTGAGACTGTCAGGAATTCCAAGTTTTAATCCGTAGAGGTAACGAATAAGTTGCCCTTGGTGTTGAATCTCGTGTTCTAAAAGTTCAAAAGCCAGTTTCTCTTGCTCCGCCGTTGCGTTTGTAATTTGTGAAAGAACTTTGCAAGCTGTTTCAGCCGAAGCTGCCAAGGCATGAGTCACCTTATCTTTCTTGCGGATATCCTCTGTCGTGAGCGAGCAACGAAAGCCGTCCCACTGGCCCTTGCGAATTCCTTCGATGTAACTTTCACGCGCACCGACGACACACCAAAGCTGTTCTCCGATGGTATTCGAAGGTAACACCGAAAGCTTGAGGGCGAGCGAGGCTTCACTAAAGTGAACCGCAAGATCGTCGTAAAGAGCGAAGGCTTTGTTGAGTCGATCAATAAGAAGTGTCACTCGTTTTACCTTCTGTATTCAATCGGGACGCTGCGATGGAACATCGACCCCGCCTTGCCTTCTAAGTTTTTTCAGCCAGATCTTCAACTAGTCGCGTTCATAAAAATGAGGAGAATTGAAAATCCAGCCGAATCGAGATGATTTTAGAAGATGGATAGCGTGAGCTCCTGACGCGAGAGGCGATCAGAAACCAGGGCGAGGCGATTTGGATGCTCAACGCACGTAGCTGGTAGTGCGGCGAAAGACGAAGAATGAGGATGTACGGCGTGACTCAGAAAAATAGCAGTTCAATCGATATGACTCCGTGGCAACTTTCGATTGGATTAGAACTCGCGCGTTGTTTCGCATAATATCAATCCTGAATTCTCTTTCAGCTCGTCGTCGGTCGGAGCTTGAAAATAAGATTCCATCCAGTCGTAAGTTTCTCTCGACACATGAATGGAAGCTTTATCTAAAGCAGAATTCCTTTTCACGACTCGCTCCCAACGAACGTCGCTTGGAACATTCAAGAAGTGAAGCGCGTAAGGAATCGCTGCGTTTTTTAATAGTTCATAGAATTTGTTTCTTTGATTTCGTTCTGAAAAACCAAGGTCGAGAACGACACTGTATCCCAAAGCTGCGACTTGTTGCGTTTGTTGCCAAATCAGCGTCTCGCAGCGAGAAACTCGCTCTTCTGCCCACTCAAACGTTGGTGGATTGGGTGAATCCATCCAGAAAAGTGTTTTCATAAATTCATCGATGGAAAAGTGAATAGCAGAATACTGTTGAACAAGTTTTTTAGAGTATGTGGTTTTTCCCGAGCCTGTTGACCCGCAAATGAGTAAGACCAAAGGATTTCTCATCTTGCACCCTCGTCGCTTTGTTCATCGGCCATCGAAAAGACAGAAAAGAATCCGCCATTCGAAGGGCGATGGATCTTGCCGGTTTTCAAATCGGGGCCAAGCTCCGATTTCTACTTAATTATTTCCTCTTGCGTGCAGTTTAATGCTCCTTCATTCTATGAGGACCAAAGGTGGTAGGCAATGTTTCCAAAACTTCTAAATAGTCCTGATTTAGGCATTCTGCTCTTCAGGTTGTATGTTGGACTCGCCATGGCTTTTGCTCATGGAATTTCTAAAATACCGCCGAGTGATCAATTTATTTCAGGAGTTGAGGCTCTCGGATTTCCTATTCCTGTTTTGTTCGCTTGGGCTGCGGGCTTGGCGGAATTTGTTGGCGGTCTGTTGATCGCAGTCGGACTTACCACACGATACGCTTCTTTTGGACTCGGATTTACGATGGCAGTCGCTGCCTTCGGGCGTCACGGTGCTGACCCATTCAAACTTCAAGAACTCTCTTTGTTTTATCTTTTTTCCTGTGTGCTCTTGATTTTTTGCGGAGCTGGAAAGTTCTCTCTCGACCGAATTGTTTTGAAGAAATAGCGGAGTCTGCTTTCGGGTCTGGCTTTTGAATCCGATTGAATCCGATTGAATCCGATTGAATCCGATTGAATCCGATGATCATCAGAGCGCACACTGAGTTTTTCGGTGACCGAAGTTCCAACGCCGAGCACTTCAGACTCGGTTTGACGAGGTTCCACCATCGAGTGAGTGGAACCGTCGTTCCCAGTTGGCGTCCCTCATGCGAAAATCTTCGAACGGCTTGCGAAATTTACGCGACTTGACCAAGTGCTTGATTTGGCTTCTGTCATCAAATAGCTACGTTTTGTTTTCGGGCCGTTCATGTCGAATGATGGGTGTTTGAATAGGACGGAAATGACAATCTGCAATTGCGCCCAGTTAAATTGACTCGGATCGAACAACACGATTTTAGAGAATTCGGATAGGCATTCGGAACGCATCTCGTAAGCCCCTGACAATCCAGTCGCAACGCGCTAATGAAACGCGCACCGGCAGACAACTTAGTTTATTGAGGAAGTCGAATGAGAGCGGGTTTAGCTATGTTTCTTCTTTTATCTCTCGGCTGCGCGTCGAATTCGGAAGCACTAGCGGATACTCCGTACATTCCTTGCTTAATGGATGCGCCCCGCCAGCGAGTGCGTGCTACCGAACTTGCGGTGCTGGTAAAAGGCGACCAGGACGACCGCGAAGACTGGCAAAAAAAATCTCCAGAGGACTTGGCTGAAGTCACCAGACGTGATCTCACCCGTAGAAAACGTGTCGGAGAAATCTTCGGCGAAGGCTGTTTCAAAACCGCCGCAGACTACGGTGCAGCGGCGCTCATTTATCAACACGGAGATATTTCTGATCACTACTTTCAAACCTTCATCTGGGCGAAGCGAGCTGTCGAGTTAGGCGATGTCACGCAAAGCTCTCTCATTGCGAAAGCCATCGACCGCTATCTCATTAGCGTCGGTCAGAAGCAGTTGTTTGGAACACAAGCAGACCGGCC
>JALHOI010000390.1 GCA_022843085.1 Pseudobdellovibrionaceae bacterium | reverse complement strand
AGCAATTGTGAACCTTCCGCTATAGTGCGGCAACCGCCACAAAAGACCTTGGCAACGCGGCGCTTAAATACAGACTATGGTAGGGTTATGGCCGAGACCAGTTTGTGGACAGACATAAAACGAATGTTGAAATTGAAACTTCACGAGTGGCGCAGTCGGCGGCTCACAGCCTCTCGGCATGGTCGACGAATCGCTCAGAACCCTCGTGGCTTCGGGCCACACGTGATCGAGAAACCTCGACCTGAAGCTTTAGAACCCGGCTTCGATGCGATTCGGATCTGGCTTCTGCTGTTTGTCATTTCGGCGGCATTTTTGCTTGTTGGAGTTCAGTTTGGCGGTCGATTCGGGCTCGTCATCGGTTTTATCGCGACCCTACTGCTAAATCTTTGGATCTTGTTTCTTTCGCCTCAACGCCTCACGCACGCGTTCGTTTCTTGGCAGCTCGAAGGTCGCGATTCATGGGGCTTGCTCGCAGCGGCACGCGAGGCCAGCTTGCGCGCGCACATCCCAACCCCTGCTGTCGCACTTGCTGACAGCGACGATTATTTTTCGCTTTCCATCGGCATCAGCCCGTCTCGCTCAACAATTATTCTTTCCCACGCGCTTGTCGAAAAGTTGAACGCCGATGAGCTGCGACTCGTCGTCAGCTTCGAGGTCGCCAAAATAGCCTGTCAATGGACAGCCGCAGCGACTGCCGCCAGAGGTCTATACCGCCTCATTGATCTGCCTGGCCTCGGTTTTGTGACCCGCCGCTTTCTTCGCTATTCGCTCGGCCGTGGACGAATTCTTAAACTCGACGAGTGGGTCGCATCGCATGGCGAAAGCCGCGAGGGGTGGGCGCGAACACTTTGGACGCTCGATGCCATGATCGCAAGCAAACCTCGCATCTCTAAAATCAGCGATAGCGCTCTCGACACCGTCAGCGCCCGAGGCCGATCCTCTCGCCTCATCTACGGCGCAGAACGGTATGACCGCGACGACCGGGCGCTCCCGAATGTTCGAACGAGAATTGGATCCTTGATCGATCGGTATCCACCTTAGTAAAGCTCAAGCTCGAAAGAGAAGGAGGCTTGTCAAAATGGAAAAAACCACACAATCGCCAGAGGCTCTCGAGGCCACGTTGTCGACGCTGATCCTGTCAATTGCTTCAAGCGCTGCGATGTCGATGGGTCTCGCGCCGAATCCGGCATCGGGAAAGATAGAAAAAGATTTAAATCTGGCGCGTTTCAATATCGACCTTTTGACGATGCTGAGTGAAAAGACAAAAAACAATCGCACGGCCGATGAAGATCGTTTTATCACGACGATTCTTCAGGACTTGAAAATGAAATTCATCCAAAATTAGCGAGTTGAAAATGGCTGACAACGTTGAATTGGAAGAATTGGAAAAAAAAATGAAAATGCCGACTTTGCGCCGCAAAAAATCACCCCGAAACTTTTTCGTGTTTTCACTGATGTTGATCGTGGCGATGGCTTTAGCCGCGTCGCTCTCAAACAACACTGAAGCCCAGCTGGCGCCGGGCAAGAAATCGAACTTCACGCTTCCGGCGGCGAAAACCGAACCCGCTCTCGACCCGAAAAAATTGAGCGACCCACTGCCAGCGAACCTGTTCATCGAGCTCAGCAAGCTTGTGAATCCTGCCGTCGTTTCAATTTTTTCATCACAAACTCCTGCGACCGCGATGGGCCGAGGTGGGCGCGGACGCGACCCGATGGAAGACCTGTTCGAACAGTTTTGGGGACTTCCGCGTGACCCACGCGGAGGGCCCGGCGGGCGGCAGCAGCCTCAGGCGACAGGACTCGGAACCGGTTTCATCGTTCGCGATGACGGTTTAATTTTAACCAACAACCACGTGGTCGCCCAGGCTGATCTGATCAAGGTTCAACTCGACAATAGCTCTGACAAATTCTATGAAGCCGAAGTACTGGGTCGAGATGCTCGAACAGACATTGCACTACTCAAGATCGACGCCAAGCGACCGCTACCCACCGTCCAGCTTGGAACATCAAAGGACGTTCAGGTCGGTGAATGGGTGGCCGCTTTCGGCAATCCGTACGGTCACGCGCACACAGTAACGAAAGGCATCGTTTCGGCAGTCGGCCGAGCTATTCCAGAACTGAACCGATTCCCCTTTATTCAGACCGATGCGAGCATTAACCCGGGTAATTCGGGCGGCCCGCTCGTGAATTCAAAAGGCTTGGTCATCGGGGTCAACACCGCCATCGATGCACGCGCCCAGGGCATCGGCTTCTCTATCCCGATTGACGACGTGAAGCGAATTGTCAGCCAACTTGAAAAAGAGGGGCGCATTCGACGCGGCTTCTTGGGAATCGGCCTTGCGCCCGTCTCGCCCGAGATCGCAGCACAGCTAGGGCTCGACTCAACCGACGGAGTCATCGTTTCGCAAGTCATGCCTCGAGGGGCCGCGGCAAAAGCTGGCGTTAAGCCTTACGACATTATCACCGAGTTCAACGGCAAAAAAGTAGGTGGCCCGCTGGATCTTCAAGTTGCGGTGGGTGACAGCGACGTCGGCGTCAAAGCTTCGATGAAGGTGATTCGTTTTGAAAATGAGAGAACCAAAAAGACGCTGACTCTAAATGTCACGCTCGACGAAAATCCCGAAGATGTGCCGCGGGTCAGTCAAAAGTCAGGCAGAACGCCCCCGCCAACGGGAGGCAAGACGGCTCCTCACGACCTTGGTTTCAAGGTGGCCGATGAAACCTCGAAACTTCGTCAGTTCTACAACGTGCCGGACGAGGCTCGCGGGCCAATTATTATCGAGATTGATCCAAAAGGAGCCGCAGCGAGAGTCGGCCTTCGAGCGGGCGACGTTATTCTCGACGTGAATCGGCAGCCGGTTTCGAAAGCGAACGATGTGACTTCGAAACTTGTCAGCGGTAAAAACTTGATCCGTGTCGCTCGCGGCACTGCCATCGTTCTGGTCGTGATCGGAAACTAAATCTTAGGGCTGACCATGGGGGGCTCGAAAGCCCCTCATGAATTCAGATCGATTCACCTAAATTGCAACTCTAGCCTCCGGCGAACGTTAAGCCATTGACGGCAATCCACGGGGTAAGACGACCGCCGTCGTTGACGCGCTCTTTTGAAATCGCAGTGATCGACTTCATCAACTGAAAAGCATTACCCGAAATCGTTATTTCCGAAACTGGTCGTGTGACTTGGCCATCTTCGATCAAAAACGAATTCTTCACAACACCCGAGAAGTC
Organism: Pseudobdellovibrionaceae bacterium; assembly: GCA_022843085.1. Lineage (GTDB taxonomy): Bacteria > Bdellovibrionota > Bdellovibrionia > Bdellovibrionales > JAMPXM01. The sequence continues at coordinate 226 of JALHOI010000390.1, read as the reverse complement.
GCCGTTCGCCGACGGCATACCACCCGAAAATCGTGCAAGCAAAACGCCTCGCTTCGTCGCCTTGACCATCTCTTCAAGAGAGGAGTCACCGGCATCGATGACACGATTGTGAAAGCCGTTGACCGATCGTGGAAGCCCCGTTTTGCGCGCACCGTAATCTGAAAGTGCGTAGGTCTTTAAAACGCCTTTCTCTACAAGGGTCGATGGGTGCGAAGGATAACCATCA
>JALHOI010000389.1 GCA_022843085.1 Pseudobdellovibrionaceae bacterium | reverse complement strand
CATTTCCCCGATTACAGCACCAAAGTGATCACCGAAGTTTTTGGCGCACTTCCCGCAGAAACCTCCACGAGCTTCGGCGAGCGAAGCCTCTCATCGTTTGAGTGGCTCATCGGCGCGAAGCATGACGTGACAACAAATCTTGCGATTCACGCGGGCGGCGGCACTGAACTTCTTCAAGGTGTTGCATCGCCTGACTGGCGACTGTACGCCGGCCTCAATTACACGTTTGGACCGATCTTTGATGACAAACTACCTTCAATAAACCCCGCTCGCCCAAACGAAACACGCTACCTCGAAGTGGTACCGGTCACATCAAGCGCGACCGTGCAAGAACGCTTTCGAACTCAATCTATTCTCTTTGAATTCGATTCTGACAAAATGATCGGCGCCTTCGACGAAGTCCTTAAAGAACTCGCCGATTCACTCTCGCGCGGATATCGAAGATTAAAGATTGAAGGACACACTGATTCGGTGGGGCCAGTTGCTTACAACGAGGGCCTCTCGCTTCGCCGGGCCAATGCAATACGTCGCCGACTGATCGATCGGTTCGGACAGGCGCCCTCTAAGATTCAGGCCGTCGGCTTTGGTGAAGCGCGACCGATTGCAAACAACGCGAACTACCAAGGTCGACAAGCCAACCGCCGTGTTGAATTTGAAATTGATCGCTAGAATCTGATGAAGTACGGCACAGAACATGAGCCCAAAAAGATAACATCACAGGTCGTTGTGATCGTCGTAATTGCAATCGCACTCGTCGGCGCTGTCGTTATCGGATTAGCTAGCCTGCGCCGCCAGGCGAGCAACCCGTCACCGCACGCGGCAGTCAAAGGCGAAGGGACAATCGAAAACGCTGTCTTGATTTTAGCGCCAACGCTCGAGCAGACAAAAGCTCGCGAAAACCTTGTTGCTCTTTGTCGCGAACGGCTTGCCCGCGCACAAGAATTGGGTCGCCATCTCGAAGCGCCGGTGCTTAAAACTGCGCCGATTGAAAAATGGAGTTTTGATTCTGCAGATGGGCGCGAGGCTTTCGAGAATGCTCAGTCTGCGGTGGCTGCATACGTTCATGCTCTCGTGACCAATACAGAAGCGTTACACGAGTCGGCCGAAGCGTCACCGACGACAACGTACGGGCGAAAAGTTTTAGAGGCTCGCAGACTTCAACATGAAGTCGCAAAACTTGATCTTCAAATTTTCAACGAACGAAAACGATCGGGCCTATCTCAGAATTAAGCGACTCGCGCTCGGGCGGCAAGATCGCTAAAGCCTCTTGCTTATTCTGTTACTGCTTTATCCAAGTGACGTCAGAAACATCCATACCGGATGAAACCGAGCGAATATCGCCCTTCGCATTGATTTGTGCGTGTGAAAAATTAATCACAACCGCGCCGTTGAAAGAAACAGCAGTCGAGACTCGACCGGCTTCGCAAACTGCAATGTAATTGCCAGTTTCGATAGGATGCCGCGCGCCGTCGGCAACGACAGGCACCGAGCCTTCACCAAAACTATACTTTAAGCCGCCCGGCACTTTCGAGACCGTGATTTTCATGATCTGTTTTCCGTCTTGGCTTTTGAAATCGCCGGACAGATCGGGGCACGCAGCTTCAGTGTGCGCTTGAGAGAAACAGGTAAAAATCGAAATCAACGCTATCGCAAAAATAGCTTTCGTCATAAATTCTTCGCCTTTCGCATAAGTTAACATTCCTTAGCTTGTAAATGTCGTCAGTCGCCAGTTGAAACCAAATCTCTAAAACTGATTTTCAAATCTGATTTTCAAAGCTGATTTTCAAATCTGAACTTCGATTGAAGCACGGCTCTGAAAAGTTTCCGCACTACAACTCGCCCATCACAACACTGGCTGCCTTCAGATATTCCTTCAAAATCCAGGCCTCACAGCCTTCGACTGCGACTGCGACTTTGAATTCGCACTCGAGCCATAGAGGGCTAAATCAGCGGCGGCCGCTGCGATTTGCCCCAAGGCTATTCCAAAATTTACCGTATAACTTTTCGTTAACAAATCCACGAAGCCCTCGACCAGAGCGACGCACGCAATCGCGCTCAATATTTTTTGCTGTGAATCTGCTGAATATTCTGCCCGTGGTGGTGCCACAAAAACTTGCCGAACCAGCATCGCGACTCAATCAAAGAAAACGCGCTCTTAGGTCAATTGAAGATTCGACCCCGACGGATTTTAAATGAGCTTCGATCCAAGTGTCGGCCGCATTTCGACCTAACTCAAAGAGGTGTCTTAAGAATTGAGGCTCGATCAGCATTTTTGTTGCCGAGCCGAGCTTTCGCATCTCATTTTCACTTTCAATCATGTGGATGAGAACTTGATGGTACCGGTCTTTGTCGAGTGCCCCTTTTTGGATGAGGCGATTGACGAAATGTACGGCGCGCAACTCGCTTGCGAGACTCGCATTGAACGAGATTTCCGACATTCGGTCTTGAATCTCAAACACCGATTTTGGAACTGCCTCCCGCTTCTGTGGGTTGATCTGAACTATTACAATATCTTGCGACTCACACTCATAGAAGAGCGGAAATAGCGCGGGGTTACCGACAAAACCGCCGTCCCAGTAATGTAATCCTTCGACTTCAGCGGCGTGAAACATCAGTGGCAAAGCCGTGCTAGCCATCAGCGTATCCTCGCTGAGTTCTTCTCGACGAAAAACACGAATACGACCCGTCTCGACAGAGGTTGCGGAAACGAAGATTTTTAAATCCTCGAATTTTCGAACGGCGGTGAAGTCGATGTGTTGCCGTATCAGATCACGAAGCGGGTTTATATTCAGTGGGTTCCATTGGTACGGCGAAACCAAATGGGTAAACGATGCAAATAGATGATAGGACCACGAGAGATCAAAACCGAATCGACCAAACATCACATCGATCGGATTTCTGCGAATCATATTGGTGTGCTGCTGTTCGCCGACAGCCATCCAAAATTTCTCTAAGGCCAGACGTGCTTCGTTTCGTCCGCCGCGAGCAAGGCCTGACGCCATGACAAGCGCATTTACAGCACCGGCTGAAGTCCCCGAGAGCCCTTCAAGCACGATGCGATCGTCTGAGAGCAACCGATCCAGGACTCCCCAGGTGAACGCGCCATGCGACCCCCCACCCTGCAATGCAAGATTCAGTTTCTTTGCTCCATTCAAACTTGGCTTGTCTGACGTCTGGTCTTTTGTCATAGCCGTCATCTCACTCCGTTTTTCAACCTGTCTCAATGAGAGACTTTGCTCTACCCGACTGAAGTCGATGAGACAAACCACCGACAAGCCTAGTGATGAATTCGGTCGCGCAAAAACTCAACCCGAACAATCTTGAGATCAAAAACGTCGATCGCGAAGGTCTTGAACTTCGAATTGGCGACCGCGTTGGCTTCATCATGCGCGGTTGGTTTCAGCCCCGAGAGCAAGAGTGTTTCGGTTTGATTTCCGACATCGATTCACGCGGCGG
>JALHOI010000388.1 GCA_022843085.1 Pseudobdellovibrionaceae bacterium | reverse complement strand
TGCATGCGTGTAAGGGATTAGAGTTTGACGCTGTCTGTTTGATCGGCTGCGAAGAAGATCTGCTGCCGCACAGGACATTGGGCGAAGATGTTTCAGAAGAGCGCCGGCTTTTTTACGTCGGTGTCACGCGCGCAAGAAAGCATCTCATCTTGTCGCGAGCCAAAATTCGACGACGGTTTGGGCGTTTGGCACCGGTCGCGGTGTCTCGGTTCATTCAAGAAGTACCCGAACACTTGCTTCGGCGCTATGACGATGGCGCAAGACCGCTTGCCAAAGCTGAACGCGCAGGTCGCTTAGGTGATATGTTTGCTAAGCTCGATGCGCGAGTTGCGAAGCTTGCCAGCGAGCAAAATGCCGAACAAGTTGCCGAAGCTGAAAGCCTTCAAGCTCAGCTGAAGACAAAACCTCAGCGCGCAGCTGATTTCGCCTTCGACCGCGCGAACTCTGTAGCCTCAAGCGCCACGAGGTCGGTAAGCTCGACTGTGGCGGAAAGTCGCAGTTCGCAAAGTGCGGCCGATGCGAACCCGAAGAGTTCCGCTTCCCCGCCAAAGCCTCCGTCGCGGCCTCCGATGGGTGCGCTCTTCAAGAGGCCGCAAAAGTAGTCGCGAGACACAGTCTAAGCAGATCGCCGTTTTCCTCGGCCCGATGTCGACACTAAAAATCAAATCCGGGTGCGCGTTATCGTGATTGCGCATTGCGACACCGGCGCTGGTGGCGCAATGCGTAAAACGTAAATAGACGTAACTACGAAGAAATTTTCCAGCATCTTTTGCCGACGCCGACAAATTAATTTACAGCGAGAAACCGTACGCAGCGGTGAGTGGCCACTGCGCCGATTCTGGAGCCGGTTCGAACGGCGTCGCGGGCGACGCAACTGAGGTAACCGTCACCCGCAATAGCAGGGCTGACGATACGACCGGACGATGGGGGCGACGCCAAGCCAATTGAAGTTGCCGCGCTGTCATCGGCGGAATTGTTCTTGTCCGAACTTTCGACCGAACTTTCGTTCGAAGAACCTGCAACCGAAGAACCCGCGCCCGAGGAGCTTGCGTCCGAGTCATCGCTGCTGGAGGAGTCGCCGTTCGAAGAGCTGTTCGACTCGGTGTCGCGATCGGCATCCTCATCGTTTGTTCGTTCGATTTTTAAATCGCCCGAGACGGTTTGAAAGTTTAAACGCGTTGTGCCTTTTCCGACTCGAAAATTTGGTGAGTTTGCCAGCGAGCTTTGTACGCCGAGTTCTTTTTCGACCGTCGCACTTCCACTTTTTGAAACGAAAGTTACGTCGATGTCGAGCGGTTGGGCGGTGCTGATCAGGAGGTTACCTGAAACGGAATGCGCAGAAATGTCGAGAACTCGACTAAGACCTGAAATGTCGATGTCGCCCGAAACGCTATTGAACTGCAGGCGCTCAAATCGGCCGCGGGTCTTGAAGTCTCCGCTGACTGTATCGACTGTGAGTTGTTCAACTCTTGCTTTGGGATTGCTTAGACCCAGCATTCGGAGGTCGCCAGACTTGCTTTGAAATCCGAGCGTCTTAAATTCGGCATCGATTGAGGCATCACCTGACACAGTTCGAACTTGGCCGCGAATGATTGACTGTGGAATCCGGATTTGAAGCTCATCTTGCGGTCGCGCTGGATCTAACGAGTCGTCACTTGAAAAATCAAACTTCATCCATCCTCGCCGTCCGAATCCTTCGCTTTTTCCCTCTTGAGTGCCGATGCGGATTGTTTTGCCGCGACTCGTATCGATCAGCACCGGTTCATCGGGATTGACCCGGGTCGAGGTGAGACTGACCTGAAGCTCGTCGGTTTCACTAAGTAAGAGCTCGACATCGACGGCGGTTGTTTCAATGTCGATCGAATCAACCATCGCGGGATCAACTGGGATACTTTTATTGAACTCAATCGATTGACCGCTGCCAAAAGTTCCGTCACCAAAGACTTTTCCTGAAACTTGAGCATAATGCCGTGCAATCGATTCTGGATACGAGTGATTTTTTGACTGCTCGAGCCGAGACGCGGCTCCGTACGAGAGTGCAAAAAAACCGACTCCAAGAGCCGCGCTGATCAAGCTAAATTTAAGAAGGCGCATAGTGAGATCTCCAATCTAAAAATAAAATATCGAAATCTAGCCTTTTCGGTCGCTGATCAATTCGAGATTCCAGCGCAAATACCGCACGGTCAGCTGGGCAATTTTCGATGTCGTAAACGTCATGAGAGCCAAAAACGAAACCGCAAAGCAGGTGAGGCCTAAACCGAGCAGAGCGCTGGAGGTGTGCGCCCAAACTGAGGCACCGATTCCGGTCATCTCGGTTGTGATGAAAAATATTGCGAGAAGTCCGCAGAGAAGAATGACTCCACCGACGAGCCAAGCCGAGAAAAGGCAAGCCATGAGTCCAATGAACGGACCGAGTACAAAAATGAGGTTGAACGGAGCCAACGTGATAATCGCAACGAAAGCGCGAAGCGTTGCATTCACCTGAGTCCGAAGCGAAGTTGATGGTTGGCTCTCGACCGATTCTGAACCGACCGCGCGACCCGCTGTCTGGTCGGTCGGTGATCCAAGACGAAACGCGCTTTCGCTCGCAGCCACAGCACTCTCAGCAATGAGTGACTTCGCGAGCTGTTTAGGGTCGCCGAGCGAACCAATGACGTCCGCTTCGGTTCGACCCGAAAGCACGGCTTCGCGAAAAAACTCTTCTTGGTCGCGAAGAATATCGGCGCGTTCACCCTCAGAGAGCTTCGTAAGATAGCTTCGCAGTTCATTGATGTAGGCCGCACGATCTGTGACACGAGATTTCCACGACACGACTTAGACTCCTCGGCGTTTCGGTGCATTGATGATGTTGTCGACGCTTGTTGTAAAACTAGTCCATTCTTCGATGAGACGATTTGTGAAGGTTCGACCGCTTTTCGTCATTCGATAGTACTTGCGAGGGGGGCCGCCACTTGACTCCACGAGGTAGGTTTCGAAGTGACCTTCTTGTGTTAGGCGACGCAGAATCGGATAGATTGTTCCCTCTGAGATTGGAATTTGTGTCGAAATTGCGTTGACGAGCTCATAGCCGTAGCAATCTTGTTTCGCCACAAGTGCTAAGACGCACATTTCGACGACACCTTTGTGGAACTGCGTATTCACGATTGAACTCCTCTCAACACGTGTATCAGCCAGTACTGTGCGAAGCAAGGTACTTGGTGAAATATATGAGCGAACTTTGTTTCGAACCGAAAGGCCGGGCGGCGCCGTCGCGAAAAGTGCGAATTCAAATGTGGATCCGCAAGGTTATCATCTTTGATTCGGTGCGACTTATGGTCAAAACTTCGCGTCGCTTGACCCGAGAGTTCACTTGTTCAACAGACTCTGGTAGTCTGGCAGCATGGGACCTCTCGAATTGAACCTGAAAAATAAAATTACGCTCGAGTTTCAGCCGACTCACCTCGAGCTTGAAAACGAATCTCATTCGCACTCGGTTCC
>JALHOI010000387.1 GCA_022843085.1 Pseudobdellovibrionaceae bacterium | reverse complement strand
GTTCCAGTCCCAAACAATGTGCTCTTTACCTTGGATGGCTGTCCTAATTTTCTCAACGAGACTCATCGCGCTTCCACCAGTAAACACCATACTCAAGACCTCGCCTTTCAAATCCGACCTGCTCGTAGATTCCGATCGCGTGGTAGTCGGGATCAGCACAAATCACGAGTTCAGTGATCGAAAATTTTTTCATCGCGTGTTCGGCCGCACGGAAAACAAGCGTACCGGCAAAACCGCGCCGTCTGAAATCAGGGTGTGTCGCCACAATTTGAAAGCGCCCAAGCCCTTCTCTTTGAAAAATTCCAAGACCGCAAACGAGGCGGCGTTCTAGAAACCCGCCGTACCATTCACCGACACCTGCTTCGATCATCTTCTGATAGCGCGGCCGTTGCGATTCGTAGAACCTCTGCCAATCGGTCCGTGGCATCGCGGAAGTTTCCGAATCCGCAACCGAGTCCGTTTGAAGCTGAATTAGACTATTCCATTCTTCACGACCCGAGATCGGGCGAACTTCAAGATCACTTGAAAATCTCAGAGGCCGTCGCACCTGTTTCGCAGCTAAAACAGCTTGTGCTTGAAACTCATAGCCATTCTCGAGAAATTGACTGACGTCGCCGACGTCGGGCACATCCCACGCGAGAGTCACGTGACGAATTTCGGGCCCGGGAAATTCGCTTTTGAATGTCTTCACCCAATTTAGGAAATCGCTGCGAACGGGCGCTCGGTCAAAGATTAAAAGGTTGCCCCAGTAGTACCCCGGGTTGGTCGGAGTTCTGACAACCTGATACGGCCCGCGATCTTGAAGTTCGCCGTCAAAGCTTGTGAAGATCTGTTCGGATCTGTAGCCTAGCGATTTGAGGTTCACGACTGGTTTCTACGTAGTTTTCGCCAAATTTGTCACTTCCTATAATTCTTCCACCCGGCTCTGGTTTGTTGAGCTCGAAGAGACGGTCTCGACTATACTCGTATGTCCCTTAAAATTAGAATCTCGAACAAGATCTCGAATAATATTTCGACTCACGAACCGACGGAGCCAAACTGTGCGCATCGCTTCTTTAAAAATGAATTACGTTTTGGCCGCCCTTCTGTTTTCAAGCTTAGCGCACGCCCAATTGACGGCCGAACAAATGGCTGAAATCCGAGAAGGCTACAAAACAGATTCAACTGCAGATCTCTCGATCGAAACGGGTCGCTTAACCGTATCAGCGAGTTGGCACTGCGGCGTCGCGGTCGCAAAGCGCATCGCCAGTGATATTCAGAATGAGCGCCCGATCAATTTGGCTAACCTTTCGCCCGCCTGCCAAGTGGATGCGATCAAACTTAAACTCGCGACGAACGAGATTGCGACACGTACAAAAAAAGAGCTTCAGAAACGTGACGTGATTGAAACTCCGATTGAAAACTTTAACTTTTCGATCGCGTTCGGTCAGCTGACTCCGATTTCTAAATTAGAAACGACAGGTTCTGGTTTTTGTCTCGAAAAAGCGCGGGCTCGACTCGCCTACTGGGAGCAAAACGAAAATTTCGATGGGCCGTGGGCGTCGATGAAAAGCAACACGGTCATTCCATGCCAAGTCTCGCGCGAGGGTGACGAATCCGTAGGCTCTTTTGTCTGCCGCGAATGGTCGATGGGCTCGCTTTATGATTTCACGACTGGCGAAATTAAATTGATTGGCGCAAGCCGTAAACATGTCACGCCGCAAGAGCAAGCGCGGCTCGACAAGATGGTTCGTCACAACAAGGCCGGCGAACCCAACTACGAAGATATCATCAAATGGTTGAAGGCCGACCTCGAAGCCGGTCTTCACATTGTTCCCATGTTAAGAATGAATAAAGGAGCCACGACCGGAATTCTCGAAATCCGTGGAGTCGCCGGGCCCGAGTGGCAAAAAAGTGTTTTGAGTCGAAGCGGACAAAACCGAGTCGGTCGTAGCGATGTGTCGACACTGCCAGCACTTTGCTCGGTAAAGACCGAGATCAAGGCAACAGCGACCGATATTCGAGCCGGTCGCATTTTCTAACCAGCCCATGAGTTCAATGATTACGTTTTGAACAACCCAGAAGAAATTGTTCTGGCGTCAAACCCAAGGCGACTCCATGCAACGACTCATGTTAGCGTCCCGCGAGTGCAACCGAAGGGGGCTACGGGTGCTGATCCACACTCTATTTGCAGTTCTAATGTTATTCGGGCCAATTGGTCCCGCACATGGCGCAATCACCCAGCCATTTTCACGAATCGACACTGTCGTTCAAAACGTCGAAATCCAAATGACGAGAAATCCGATTTTCAAAGAGCTAGCCAAACTGGCCGCACGCCACGGATTCGAGATCTACCTAGAAAAACAGACGGCTGATAGCATGCTGCGGGTCATCGGAACTGGAGCTTTGCCGACCAAGCACCGTATGCCGGCTCTCGATTTTTTGGGCGCCAACGAAAAGATCTCAATTGTCGTGGTGGGGTCTGACTTTCACCTCGAACTTTTGAATTCTTTGATTTCACGGTTCTTAGAACGCACAAGCCTTTTGACCGGTAAATCCCGGTGGCAAACGCGGCTCGAAACACCTTTAGAACGCGAGTTGCCACCTCGCCTCGCAAAGCTTGTCCCGAAAGTTTATATTCATTGTCGTACTTGCACCGAGCGCGTGGACCGCAGCTCGATCGAGTTTTTTCTCGACAATGAAATCGACGAGCGATCGACGTTGAGCACCGACGAACTTTATCTCTCGCTTCTCGAACTTAAACGGGTCGTCGAGGTGCGGCCGGTACGAATAAAGCCCGAGCTCTTTCAATCTATTCTCGTGCTTCTCTCGAGACTCAACGTCTACCGCATTCGCGATAACCAGCTTCCCGCGATCTATGAGGTCATGACGTCGATCGACAGCAGCCTGCAAACGCCCGGAGTCCTGAATGGGACGCTACGACGGGAGCTAACAACCCTCGGATTCGAGAAGGCCTACCGTGAGGTTTCAGACCGAATTCTCGAACGCCCCGAGTACGGGTACGATATCGACCTCTCGAAGGTCCCCGACTCGGTGGTCCAAAGGGCTCGGGCCGTCATGACCTACGCCAAGTGGACAGCCAAGCTCAGCTGTCAGTCGATCTTCGAAAGCACCGCACAGTAGGCTCATCATGCCGTAGGCTGATCCTGCCAAAGAATTCGGCAGCGACTGAAAGCAGTTGCTTGAATCCCCCGAATTCGGTAGTTCCTATTCCCTCAGTCATCGCACCATGGATCTCTGTGCCACCGCGGGGTGGTAGTTAAGTTGGTTATAACGCCGCCCTGTCACGGCGGAGGCCGCGGGTTCGAGTCCCGTCCACCCCGCCAATTTTCGGTTCTACGGATCTACATGTCAGATCTTTCGGATCTTCCCATTTAACTGTTGGTCACGACGCGTAACCCTCATGAAGACAAGCACTTAGAAATCTCAAACGATAATTTCGAAAGCTCTTATACCCGTAGGCCCGCTTCTGAACAAGCTT
>JALHOI010000386.1 GCA_022843085.1 Pseudobdellovibrionaceae bacterium | reverse complement strand
AGGCTGAAAGCGACTCCAGTGCGGGCCTGGGAGTTTCTACTAGCGCAAATTTTTTCGCGTTTCGTTCTGATCGCAGTGACCACCGCAGTTATCTTTACTGGCGCCGTTCTTATTTTAGAGATTCCAGTTCGTGGTTCCCCGGCGGCACTTGCGTTGGTACTAGGTAGCGGTGCACTGTGCCTGATCGCAATTGGACTACTCGTTTCGGCGCGCGTTTCGAGTGAAGAGCTTGCGGGTGGTTTGCTCAACATGATGACGTGGCCGATGATGTTTCTATCTGGCGTCTGGTTTTCGCTTGAAGGGCTCAACCCTTGGCTTCAAAAGGTTTCTCAGCTTTCGCCGTTGACACACATGGTAGGTGCCGCGCGGGCGATTATGATCGACGGTGCGCACTGGTACGAACCGACGGTCTTAGGCCCGGTCGCGATTTTAATGACGATTGCTGTGATTGGTCTCAGCGTCGGATCTTGGTTGTTTCGGTGGGAATAAAAAAATCGCCATCGGAGGGTTATGGCCGATGGCGAACGGAGTTTACGAATAGCCCGAGTTAGGCGCTAGGCAACTTTTCGGTGCTTCATGTACGACTGATATTTTTTGTCAAAGTCGATCGGCTTTGCACCTTCGCGTGTAATTAAACCGAATTTGAACCAGTCGTAGTGTTCGTTGCAAAAATCCATTTTCTCCGACTTCTTTTTGCACCCTTGTGATTTGCAAGCGGTCGGAAGATTGCTGACGGGCGCACCTTGAGGTGCGGCACCTGGATCTTGATGCTTAAGCTTCTGCGCCATCTGGCGTTCTCCTTTATTTGAGTCGTGTTCGACAGAAAGCTCATCGGCATCTCGACTGAGGGCTTAAGAGGAAAGTCGGGTCGGGCGCCAGAACTCGACCTTGGTAGAGCTCTTGGCGACGCGGCTGAGGCAAATAGTTTCAGTTGATGACGTTCAAACGAACGTTGTTGGTCTGGCAGTAGATCGAATTGTCAGCTCGGCGAACAACGATGCGGCGAATGTAGGTGCTGCCGGCATCAAGCGCGGTCATTGCGCGAACGTAGTAAGTAAAATTCGTGCTGTCGTAGGGAATTGGCGCGATCTCAAGACCGTTATTCAGACCATGAAATTCAAGTCGGCCTCCCGTCGGAACAACCGCACCTTGTGTGTAGGCTGTGGTGAACGCAGCGCCGAACCCAACTCTGATCGTCGAGGCGCTGACCGATAGGGTGCAGCTTGGTCCCTGAAACGTCACAGCGAGCGCGTTGGTCTGGCAAAGTGCGCGACCCTGGGCATCGCGGATCTGAAAATATCTGATATAATTTCCGCCGATTGTGCCCGGGTTGTCGTAGGTCGTTGAGAGAGTCGTTGTAAAGTCGGGTGCAATCTCATTTGCATCGGCGACCCCGTTCTTTGACCCGTAAGCGTACACGCGGTACCCAGGTGAAACCGTACCAGCTGTTGTGATCGTCACGGTGGTCGATGCACCGGCAGGCACATTCGAGTTACTCACCGCTGCCGAGCAGGTTACTCCCGTATTCAAGATTTCGTTGTAGCTTGCCGGAAGTCGGTAAAGTGAGTTTCCGGCATCGAGTCCGAGCGATTCAAGATCCGCCTCTGTTTCAAGCGGCGCAGGCGAACAATTCTGAAAAAGAAGGGCAAGTGCCGCGAGTACCGTCGCGGCGCCCGCGATCACACGATTTCGATTTTTGCTGATAATTCGTTCCACCCGTTTAGGGTCTCTCGAAATGAGGCGAAAGAAAAGGGCACGAACGAGCCGTATCAATTTAATACGAAGGTACCTGGTTCCCAATTTTGGGTACCAGGCACCCGGGGCCGGGTACCTGGTACCCAAAATTGGGAACCAGGTACCTTTCCTCTATTTTACGAAGAGGCGTACCATCCACCCCAAGCTCCAGACACGGAATCGGTCGATGTAGGTATAGGCCGCGGGTACGACGATTAAGGTCAGTAGGGTTGAACTGATAAGTCCGCCGATGATGGCCCAGCCCATCGAGGTACGCTGCTTCGAGGCTTCGTTAAGACCAATCGCGAGCGGCACCGTTCCAGCGATGAGGGCCATCGTCGTCATTAAAATCGGACGCAGTCGAGCTTTGCCGGCGGTCACCATAGCTTCAGTTCTTGTCATGCCGCCGACGACAAGCTGGTTGGCGTAATCGACAAGGAGAATCGAGTTTTTACACGCGATTCCTATCAGCATAATGCATCCGATCATCGAGAAGAGATTCAGACTTTCATTGCCGGCGAGAAGGCCGACGAAGGCTCCGCAAATTGCTAGAGGCATCGCAAGCATGATCGTAAACGGCGTCACGAACGATTCGTAAAGCGATGCGAGCACGAGAAAGATAAATATGATTCCTGCGCCGACCGCGAAGATCATACTTTCACCAAGCTCTTTAAAATTTTCTGCTTGTCCAATAAATTGAAACTTCACATCTTCGGGCAACTTCATTTCAGAGTTCATGACTTGCGTAACTTCGTTGATCAGGTCGCCTAGTCCGGCGCCGGGTGCAATGTCGGCTGACACTTGAACGTACTTCATTCGGTCCATGCGAGTGATGCTGGACGGACCAGTCGCGTCAACAGGAGCAGCGACATTCGAAAGTTTGATGAGCGAGTTATTTAGGTTGGGCACAAAAATTTCTGTGAATGCCGCTCGCACGTCGCGCTGATCTTCCTTCATTCGCACCCGAATATCGTATTCGATGCCTTTTTCGCGGTATTTCGCAGCGACTAAACCTTCAACTTGGGCACGCAATTCTGCTCCGATCGATGTTGTTGACACACCCAACATCTGAGCTCGCGATTTGTCGGGCTGAACCTGAAATTCAGGTTTGCCGCTGCGAAAACTAATATCGGCATCAAGGAGCCCCGGAATTTTTTGAATGCGAGCAAGCGCCCGTGCTCCGATCTCTTCGATTTCTTTCTGATCAACACCTTGAATGTTCATTGTGAACGGGCGTTGTCCACCGCCGACTGGGTCGTAATCTTTCACCTTAGGATTCGCGAAGGCGTACTCTTTAAGTTGCTCGCGAAGCCGCTCTTTAAACTGACTTGTGTTGATTCCAGGTCGCTGCTTAGAGGGTACGAGCTGAACGTAAATGTCTGAGTAGTTTGGGTCACCGTCTCGGGATCCAACTGTAAGTGCGGTGACACGTACTTCTTTGTTGTCTCGAATCATTTTATCAATTTTGAGCGAAAGCGTGTTCGTTGCTTCGAGGTTTGTTCCTGGGGGCAAGTCAAAGCCAACGGTGAATTCCCCAGCGTCTTGAGTGGGCAAAAATGTTTTCGGAACAAACTTTACCGCGTAGAAGCACAGGATTGTCACTGCGAGCGTTGCGCCGATCGCCAAAAGAGCTCGTCGCATGATCATTCGTATAAACGCCTCATACTTGATTTCGAGCCAATCCTGGAAATTTGAAAAACCGAGTAAGACGTTTCCAACCGAGACATCGTAGGCGTATGCGAGCGACCCCTTG
>JALHOI010000385.1 GCA_022843085.1 Pseudobdellovibrionaceae bacterium | reverse complement strand
TCGTCTGGGCGCGGTGTGGCGGCGGCGATCCCGGATCCGATCATGGTGGTTGCCCGTCAGCGCGAAATCGCGAAAATGCGAGAGGACGCGCAGGCCCTTGAAGTTTCGACCAAGGCAATCGAATCCGAAATCACAGATCTCGGTTGGGAAGAAGTCAGACTTGCTCGCGATATGAGGCGGGCTGATGCCGAAGCGGCGCAGGCGGTGAAGCGACGCGACCAAGCGGCTGAGGACGCTCAAAAGGCGGCTGAACGAGTTCGACAAGCCAACGAACGTGCGCTCGCCATACGCGACAAGCAGTTTCAAGATGCGATCGAGACCATGGCTGTGACGCAAAGCTTTATCGGACTTCAGTCGATGGTGAACAACACAAATCGCACTCTCGACGAACTGGAACGCAAGTACGATCAGGCCCTGCTCGGCGCTTATCTGAAAGACAAAATGACAACGCTTCTCGAATCTAAGGCCTTTTGCTCGGCTGCACGAAATTGTGATCCCAGTGTGACAGAGAAAAAATCGATCAGAGACGATATGAAAGAAGTTTTCCCGTGGGCTGCTGATCCAAAATTTAATCGCACCCCGATAACCCCGTCGAAGACGACACAGTAGCGCTTGCCATTTGGCCCTGACTTTGATGATTTGAGTGCGATGAAAAGTGAATCGACGCCTCGCACCGCACAGTTTGTTCCCGCGATCATTTCTGGCGGAAGCGGCACGAGGCTTTGGCCGGTCTCAAGGCAGTCGTTTCCAAAACAGTTCGCAGAAATTTTTGGAGACGGCCTCGGCAATTCTCTTTTCGCGAGAGCCGCCGCGAGACTCATGCCATTGGGATCGCCGTGGACGATTACGGTCGAAGAACTTCGGACGCTGACCGAAAAATCGTTGATTGTTGAAGGGCTCACTCGCGAACAAGCCCTTCGACAGACACTGTACGAACCACGCGGGCGCAACACAGCACCGGCCATTGCTTTTCTTTGTCGCGCTCTTCAACTTCAAGGGTTTCGCGAATCGATTGTTGGTGTTTTCCCGGCCGACCAACTGATCGAAGATGAAAATGCGTTTCGCGACACGGTATTGAAGGCGATTGAATTCGCTGTTCGTGGCGATATCGTGACGCTCGGAATTACCCCGACTTTTCCAGCCACGGGTTATGGTTATATTGAAACACGTGGCCCGGCTGCGGCCACTGCCGGCGCGAATTCTGAGGTCACCAAGCTCGGGACGACATCGGTGGCGATGAACGCGATTCGCTTTCGCGAAAAGCCCGACGAAAAAACGGCCAAGCAGTTTCTTGCGCAAGGTGGATACCTTTGGAACGCTGGGATGTTTGTTTTTAAACTTTCGCGAATGATCGAACTCTTGAAGCAGCATGCTCCAAAAGTTTGGACCCCCTTCGAGACACTTCGCGCTGATTACTCGAACTTGGTCGAAGTCTACGACGCTGTCGAAGCCATTTCGATCGACTACGCGGTGATGGAGAAGCTCGAATCGCATGTCACTGTGCCATGCCAGTTCGGATGGAACGACGTCGGTTCGTGGGATGCAGTTGCGGATGTCAAAGAAGGCAAGCATTCGGTACTTGCGAATTCTGCGCTGGTGAACGGCATTGATGCGGAAGGAGCCACCGCCGCGATTCAAATCTTAAGCGATAACAACTTTGTGTTTCCAACTGACAATAAAACTTATGCGTTCGTCGGCGTTGAAGATCTAGTTGTCGTTGACACGCAAGATGCGACCCTCATCGTGAAGCGTGGGCAGTCTGAAAAAGTGAAAGATGTCGTTGATCGACTCAAAAGTTTTCCGCCGCGCGCCGCGCGCCGTGCGACCCAGCATGCGTTTGAAATTCGCCCCTGGGGTAAATTCGAAGTGCTAAAGGATACTCCCGACTTTAAATCAAAAGTGATTACAGTCGACCCGGGCGCGCAGATTTCATATCAGTCACACTCAAAACGCGCCGAGCACTGGACGATCATAAAGGGTCGGGGCGAAGTCGTGCTCAACGACGAAACTTTGCCAGTAGAGGCCGGTTCACATGTTTTTATTCCGCTCAAGGCTAAACACCGTATTCGAAACACGGGCGATGAACCGCTGACGTTCGTCGAAGTGCAGCTCGGAACTTATTTTGGCGAAGACGATATCGTGCGATTCGAAGATTCGTATGGCCGAAAGTAGTTCGAAAGATATTCTTCAGAGCCAAATTATTTTTGATTCGATGTACGAACTCGGGTTGAACTGCCAAGCCGATGCAGTACGACTGGGCAACGCACACATTCTTCTTACAGGTGGAACAGGATTCTTCGGCTCGTGGATTCTTATCAGCTTCGCTGCGCTTCGAAAACTGGGGCTTCCAATCGAACTTACGGTGCTCAGCCGTGATCCTTCTAAGTTTCTCTCTGCCAATCCGGGCTTCAATGACGTGCCCGGCTTGGCTTTTCGCAAAGGCGACGTTATGGACGCCACGATTCCATTTAGCATTACCCACGTTTTGCACTTTGCGACGGCGGGCGCTAAGCCACGGTACGGCGAAAGCGATCAAGAAATTCGCACTCGAGTGGTCGAAGGCACCAGGCACATGGTGGCTGAAGCAAAACGGGTCGGCGCATCACGTCTTCTGCTTGCAAGCTCTGGCACGGTCTACGGAAAGGCACCAAACTCTGTGGCGGACACTGAGGCAGCGCGCTATTCAGACCGCGCAAATGAAGCGAGCCTTCCTAGTGACGCTCGGCTTAGCGTTTTCGGCGCAGCCAAGCGCGAGGCTGAAGAGCTTTGCCGGCACGCCGCGACAGCTCGCGAGCTTGAGACCGTTATCGCGCGCGGGTTTACTTTTTCAGGTCCGCTGTTTCCCACCGACGGTCCCTATGCAATTTCTAATTTTATGTCTTCGATTCTTAGCGAACGACCGCTTCAGGTCAGGTCTCCAGAAGCGGTCAGAACCTTTCTCGACGGTCGAGATCTCGCCGTTGTTTTGTGGAAGCTTTTGGCTCAAGGCAAAACAGGCGAGGCGTATAACGTCGGTTCGGATGAGTCGGTGACGATGACCGAACTTGCAGAGCTGATGCGTGCAGTGGCGTGGAAGGTCGGGCTGCGAATTCCTGAAATCCGGCTTATGACACCGACCTACTCCGGCGGCGCGCGCCAAGCTGATGTTTATCGCCCGCTCATATCGAGGCTTGCGGTGGAGCTTGGTTGGCGACCAACAATATCGCTTCGCGAAAGTCTGCGCGCGCAAGCGCAATGGGCGCTGGATCGCCGCTAGACAAATTTCGCGAGAGTGCTACTTCTAAAGGCGATGGTAAAGACGGAATCACGATCCGCATCGATTCGACCACTGACTCGAGCAGATCTTCAGCCGCTAAAGACGTTCACCGATCTGACGATCGGCGCCGGCTATTATAGTTTGAACGAGCTCGAAGACATTCTCGAGCGTTCCCAAGCGATCGATGCAAAAGGCATCAACCGCATGTGCTCGCTGCTTCTTTGCAATAGCG
>JALHOI010000384.1 GCA_022843085.1 Pseudobdellovibrionaceae bacterium | reverse complement strand
ACGCTCTTCCGATCTCATCAAACGAAATCTTAGCGGCAAAGCCGGCAGACGACGAACTGCCGCCGCTGACAAATACGCGAATCAGAGTTTCGACATCCTCTCGCGAACTCAGCTCATCAAACGAGACGCCGAGGGCCGTGATCGTCGGGTCTGTGACTTTTTGTTTCGACGTGTAAGTGCGAAGGTTCATGCCCTCTGCCAGAGCTGCCTCGACGACCTTTTTTGCTTTCGCACTATCGGAAAACGGAATCACAACCGTGTCGAAGAAATGCTTCGATTCGGTTTTTACACCATTCTTTTCAAGTCCACGGGCAAACGCAGTGGCGAGCCTGTTGACCCGAGTTGCGATGCGCTGAAGACCTTTCGGCCCATGGTAAACGGCGTACATCGAAGCCATCACGGCTAGAAGCACCTGGGCCGTGCAGATATTCGATGTCGCCTTTTCTCTTCGGATATGTTGTTCGCGTGTTTGCAGGGCAAGTCGAAGCGCAACTGCACCAGCTGAGTCGATCGAGACCCCAACCAGTCGCCCCGGGATCGAGCGTTTGTATTCGTCTCGGGTCGCGAAATAGGCTGCGTGTGGGCCGCCGAAGCCCATCGGAACCCCGAATCGCTGGGTTGTGCCGACACAGATATCAGCACCCCATTCGCCTGGCGGCTTCAACAGCGTCAAAGCCAAAACGTCAGCCGCCACGGTCACAAGGTTTTTTGATGCGTGCGCTTTTGCTGTGAACGCCAGAAGACTTTCGTTTGAGTCGGCAATCGAGCCGCGCGTGCACGGATACTGAATCAGCGCGCCGAAAGATTCACTTGAGAATTCAAACTTGTCATGAGGTGCCACCACAACTTCGATTCCGAGAGGTTCTGCGCGGCGCCGCACAACTTCGATCGTCTGCGGATGACAAACGTCGCTGACGAAATAAGTCTTCGCGCCGGTACCGTTGGCTTTGACGTTGTCTGACGAGTTGTACGACATCGCCATCGCTTCTGCGGCAGCAGTGCCTTCATCAAGCAGCGACGCGTTTGCGATCGCCATCCCGGTGAGCTCCATGATCATGGTCTGGAAGTTTAAAATAGCCTCGAGTCGCCCTTGAGAAATTTCGGCTTGGTAAGGCGTGTAAGACGTGTACCAGCCCGGGTTTTCAAGAATGTTGCGAAGAATAACGGGCGGGGTGAAGGTGCCGTGGTAGCCTTGGCCAAGAAAACTTTTGAGAACTTTGTTGCTCGATGCGAGTTCCCACGCTCGAGTGAGTACGGATGATTCAGTTTGCCCTTCGGGCAAATCGAGAGAACCCTTCATTCGAATCGTTTTGGGAATTGTTTGATCAATGAGTTGATCAAGCGATTCGGCACCAACCGTTTTCAGCATTGAGGAGAGATCGGCGTCGCGTGGGCCAACGTGGCGATTCGTGAATTCAGAACGGAACTCAAGATCCGAGAACTTCGGCGTATCAGCGTGTGTTTTCATAGCGAATTAGCTACCACGACCGCTTTTCGGTCCGCCAGTCCAATTTACTTTTGCGTGGACGACTTAGTTGGGGGATCGTCGGTACTTTCGTAAATTGAAAAGTCGAAGTTCGTGGAGTCAGACTCGACTGATTGCTCTGCCTCTTGAATGCGTGCGATTCTGTTTTCGCTATCGAATTCAGCAGATTGAAGCGCTTGCCGGTCGGACTGAGCCAAAACACCTGTCTTCGAGCGCTGCAGCGTTTTTACGATTTCGTTGGTAAATCTCAGGCGCTCGACCAAAGCTCGCATGACAGACACAGCCCAGTCGGGAAGATCGTTTAAAAGCTGATCATAGGCTTCAGGACTTACGCGCGCGGCCGTGACCACGGTTACCGCCCGGGCGGACGCCGAGCGCGGTTTGCGGTCGAGCATAGCAAATTCACCGAGACTGCCCCCAACCCCCACAGTTGCCAGGACGACCGTTCCCTCGTGGCCCGCCTTCAAGATTTCGACCTCGCCCGCCTGGATAATGAAAAAGTGAAAGCTCAGTTCGTTCTCGTGAAATAGAATCTCGCCGGGTTTGAACGTGACCGTCTGGATGTCGTTATAATTCGGTTCAGATTGATTCATGGCTTTATGGTGAGCCACGGCAGGGCGGTGAATCAAGTAAAGCCTCACCCCAAGCACAAGGGGGCTGGACTACAGCCCGCAATCGCAGGCTTGTCGGCCGGACTTACGCCTTACGCGCGACCTTGCGGGTCGTCTTGCGCACAGCTTTCTTAACAGACGCTTTAGCACCGGTTTTTTTGGCTACGGCCGCTTTTCGCTTTCCCTTAACCTGTTTGCGAATTTTCGCGACTTCTTTTTCGATTTGCTTTTGCAGTTTCTGAACGCGCGATCGAACTTGGCGCACACCCTTTTCAATTTGAGTGAACTCAGACTCGCCGCGCTTGCGAATCTCGGTCGCGAGGCGGTCTAATTCTTTCTTGAGAGTTTCAACGTGCGCAAAGTGAGTGATCTTCTTGAGTTCAAGCTTGATGTTCGCGAATTTCGCCATGAAATCTCCTCGTAAGTTAAGGGTAGATAGCACGCTTGGCATCCGCTGTACACGTAATTACGTTTGACGCTTTTTTCGGGGGTCCATTATGAACGCGCTCTTCCTATTGCTCATCGCAGGATTGGTATTTTCGGCCCCGCACGTCGTTGAAGCTGCCAGCAACTCGCAACAAACGGAGCAGATCGAATGCGGAACTCGAACCGAGATGTGGTCCGCTTTTAGAATCTGTTTGTCGATTCGACGAGAGCAGAAAGTCGCAGCAAGAGCCGACATTGCGAACGTCTTGAGTGAGATTAAGGCGATGAACGTCTGGATGAGCGATTGGTTGCCAGATAGCGAAGTTTCGCAAGTTAACGCCGCCGCAGGAAAAAATCCGGTCAAGGTCGGACAGCCTCTCATTGACCTTTTAAAACGCGTGCTCGTGGTTTCGCGCGAATCGATGGGTGCGCTTGATCCGACATTTAATGTCATGCGCGGACTTTACAACTTTCGAAAAGGCGAAGAGCGAGAACCGACGGATTCCGAAATTAAAAGCCGCCTCGCCCTGATCGACTGGAAAAGCATCGAGATCGATGAGGCAAAATCGACGATATTTTTGAAGAAGAAAGGAATGAGTTTCGGACTCGGTGCGGTCGGGCAGAGTTACGCAGCTGATCGTGTCGTCGCTTTACTGAAGTCTCGGGGTTACACCGGCGGCTATGTCGATGGCAGCGGCGACACAGTTTTTTGGGGGGCAAAGCCCGGCGGCGCGCTGTGGACAGTCGGCGTACGCGACCCGCTGCAAACCGACCGAGTACTCCTTCGAATCTACGGAACTGACTTTGCGGTGACGACCTGTGGAGACGACGAACAATTCTTTATGAAAGACGGGCGTCGCGTTCATCATGTGATTGATCCGACAACGGGGCGACCGGCATCAAAAAGCCGGCAGGTCACGGTTATCTCGAAGAACGGATTTGATGCCGATGCCTGGGATCGGAAGAGC
>JALHOI010000383.1 GCA_022843085.1 Pseudobdellovibrionaceae bacterium | reverse complement strand
AGCCGCGTCCCCACGAGCTTCAATGCGACCCGCAGAGCGTGCCTCAGGACCACCGAATCCACCGCGGCTGTACCCGCAACGGTCACCGCCACGATCACTGCTGCGGTCGTCACGCCGGTCGCGGTTGTATCCGCCACCACCGCGGTCGTATCCGCCGCCCCGATCGTAACCACCGCGGTCGCGGTTATAACCGCCACCACCGCCACCTCGCTCGTAACGTCCTCCACCACCGCCAGAGTATGGCGACGACATGCCTTGATCGGCGCGAAGTGCCTTGATCGTCGGCCGGCTAAGTAAAGCTGGGTTCTTCTTCTCAAGAATACGAGCCGCGAGAGCAGCCAGCATCGGAAGAACTTCGTCGCCCATGTCTTTCACTTCAGGCTGCTTTTCAGCGATCAAGTCAGCAATCGTCTGGTGAGACGTATTCGTCGCTTTAAATTCTACAGGAGTATGGAACAGCGCCTCGACTTCGCGACCAAGAACCGCGCGTGCGATGTCGGCTGGTTCAGGAACCGGTATGTGTTCAAGCGTCACACCGAGTTTGCGCTCGAGCTGACGAAGAATACCCATGCGTTTTGGCCACACGAACGAAAGCGCGATGCCCTCTTCGCCAGCGCGACCCGTACGGCCGATGCGATGAACGTAAGATTCGTCTTCACGCGGGATGCTCATGTTCACAACGTGAGTCAGACCCTTGACATCAAGACCGCGGGCCGCAACATCAGTTGCGATGACGATCTTGATTGTCTTCTTCTTCCAAGCCGCAAAAACAGCTTCGCGGTCGCGTTGAACTTTGTCGCCGTGAAGCGAATCGACTTTGAAACCTTCGTGTTTCAAAGCGGCTTCGGTTTCAGCCACTTCAGCTTTCGTTTGGCAGAAGATGAGGCCGTAGAAGTTTTCGTTCACGTGAAGGTAGCGCTTCAAGGCCTCAAGGCGATCTTCTTCGAACGTCAGCATGTACTGCTGACGAATCAACGGCTTCGCTTCGCTACCGCGAGCATCGATCATCTTCGCATTCTTGATGTAACGAGATTGAACGCGCTTGATATCGGCCGACATCGTCGCCGAAAAAAGCCACGTGCAGTGCGGAGCCGCATCTTCATCGCGGGTGGCGAACGATTGAAGAATTTGATCAAGCGCCTCGCGGAACCCGACTGAAATCATTTCGTCCGCTTCGTCCAAAACGAGAGTGCGAATCGTCGAAAGATCAAGCGCCTTGCGCGTGAGCATGTCGATCAAACGGCCCGGAGTCGCAACCACGATATGTGGACCCGATTGGATGCCTTCAAATTGACGGCGGTAAGAATCGCCACCGTAGATACTTAAAACCCGAATGCGTTTGCCATCGCCGATCTGACCGAGGCTTGTCGCAACCTGCTGGCAAAGTTCACGCGTCGGGCAAAGAACCAACGCCTGAGGTTTTCGAATCGAGGTCTCAATGCGCTCGACGATCGGAATACCGAACGCGGCCGTTTTACCAGTTCCCGTTCGCGCGAGCGCCACAAGATCGCGACCATTGCCTTCACGCTCTTCAAGCAACAGTGGCAAACAAAGCATTTGAACAGGAGTCGGCGCCGAGTAGCCGATTTTCTTGAGCGACTTCATCACAGGCTCGGACAAATTGAATTGCTCGAAACCGTTAACGGGTTCAGCCGTCGGCCGAATCACGTCTTCGTCATCGAGATCGATTTCATCGTCGATGTTGTCGAGCTCGACGTGAACGTCTTTTGCGCGCACTTCAACAACCGTCTTCACGGTCTTTTTCGGGGCGGCTGGCTTGGCGCCGACCGACTTCGCTTCAGCCTTGGCTCCAACTGTAACTTTCGCTTTTGCTTTTACGGGCTCTTCACCGCGTGCATCACGCTTCGCCGCTTTGACTTCGGCTTTCGCTTTGGTTTTCGAAACGACGGGCGCGTCTTCATCTAGATCGCGATCCATATCGCTAAAATCGACATCGTCTGAATCTTCATCTGAATTTTCATCAAAATCGTCACCCGAAGCTAAGAGCGCCTCAAGAGACTCGCCGTCTTCGAAGTCGCTTGCTTCGAAAGACTCAAGGCTTTCGGTGTTTGCTTCCGCATAGCTTGCGGCAATCACCGAAGGGTTAACGCTTTCTGATTCAGAGGACGAATGAGTACGACCTGCCGACGAGTCGTCGGATGACACATGAGACACTGGGGATCCTTTTCCGTTCGCAAAACTTAATTCACATTTCGCCAAGGGCGAAACGCATCAAGCGCGCGACACATAGTAATGGAAAACAAACCCCCGGTGGCTCCGAGTCGACCCCTAAAACTAATGGTCAACCAAAAGATGAGCGCAAGGAGGCGCTTCCGATTCGCCAACATGGGCTTTGCCTAAAGAAAGGTCAAAGACTCTGTGGAAAATAATGGAAAAAGTGCCCAATCGGCACTTTGAGCGACAGATCTCACCCAGCCCGCTTGAAGTCGGATAGATTTTTCGAGTCGGTTGGGGGGCCAATTTGGAACTAAAATTAAGAACGCTTCAATTTTTGATCAGTTCGCTGGGAGTGAGCTTGCTTCTGCTTCTTCCAGCCCGTTCGAACGCGGGCCGAGCACAAGCGATGGCCAGCGAAGCCTCTTCACCGCACCACTCTGAACAGTTTTTAAACTCAATCGAACGACATGCGCAGGTTCAAGCCCCAAGGTTGAGAGCGGCGTCGCGGAACACCTTTATCGCCCATCCGTCGCTTCTGCAGCAATGGAATGTTATCAATTCTGACGCTGCAGCAGCTTACAACGACTGGACAAATACCGTCATTGTTCAGCCCGAAATGACCATTAAAGATTCGAACATCAGCCGCGCGCGGATTCGAAGTCTTGAAGAACTTTATGACACCGTCGGCGAAGCCGCACCAGTTCACGCAGCAGTTTACTTTCATGAGCTTTCGCACGCCGAGTGGGACTTCTACGTCGAGGAGGGCGTGCAGAGTTACGACCATGAACTTCTTAAAATTTTCAAACATGAGCTTCCGAGTATCGTCAAAGCGAATCGCCTCTCAAGCTATACAGCTCGATCGCTGGCTTCAGAAGTTTTTGCGTATTACCGCGAAGAACTACTGATGACAATATTCGTTGATGCGGCCGAAATTAGAATGGCGAGCGGAATTAATTCAGTAAAGAACGGGTGCCTTCGCCGAGCCGCGCGCCCGCACAAGTTGCGGGACTACTCGCCAAGCTCCACGCCTTATGCCGAACGCGTTCAACTCGAGTTTATCTTTATTCGCGGAAGAGATGTGAACCTCGCCGTTGATAAGGTTCAGAACGCGCGGATCAATTCGGCGCTATTTCGCCACGCATTTCGCACATTAAATTTTCCACAAAGTCGGGTCGAGCTTTTTCGATTTCTGGCGGCCGATCCGAGAATTCAAGCCACGATTGACCGTTGTTTAAAATCTGATTGAGGCTGAAGACAAAGTAGCCCAAGAGCTATCGAACATGATACGTCTCGAGCATGAATAAAGGCTTTTCGCGG
>JALHOI010000382.1:3068-3514 GCA_022843085.1 Pseudobdellovibrionaceae bacterium | reverse complement strand
CGTCGATTGTCGGGTGAACGTAATAATTAGCTGCGTATTTGAGATGCCCCCCTAAGCCATGTGCCGTGTCCGTTCTCGAATCGATTTCAAGCCGGTCCATCCTTCCAGTTTCAGTATCAAAAATTAAAAGTTTTTGCGGTCGGGCTGAACCAAAGACGAATGAAGAACCAGAAACGTGTACATTCTTATTGAAGTAGTTTGAGTGAACGAGAGGTTGTGAGAAGTTTTCGACTCGTAACTCTTCTTTGCCTGTTTCGAGGTTTACAACGACCGCATCGTTTTTTCTTGAAGAGACCTCAATCAAAAAAGCAGCGTATTGACCATCTCGTGACACCACAAAATCAGTAATAAAGTCGCCACGACCCTGCCAAATATTTACAGCGCGCCCGTGATCTGGCTGAATACCTACGACATTAACTAAGCCTTCTGAATGAAGATGTTCGGTC
>JALHOI010000382.1:0-3058 GCA_022843085.1 Pseudobdellovibrionaceae bacterium | reverse complement strand
ATGAAGAGGTTTCGATCGAAAACCACCTCGCGCACGAAAACTGGATTCGCTTTTCCAAAGCGGTCAGTCGAAATCGGAATGACGAACGTCTCTCCAGTTTGAAGCTGCGTGAAATCTAAACTGATGTACCGGTTGTCTCTGTTCAGTAACTGCGACGCCCAATCCTTTGTCAGCTTCGGGTGCATGTAGCTATGTCTCGTCGAGGCTTCAACAACCCGCATCCGAGACAGCGTTGAAAGAGAATCTGCTGCATTCAAAAAATTCAGAGGCTCGAGTCGAACGATATCCCCTTTGCCCGACGACCATATCGCAGTGCCGTCTGGCCAAAATGCAAAATCTGGAAAGAAAGCCGTTCCCGCGTTCTCGACCCACGGAATTCGAACCGACTTGGTTCGCTTCTTCACAACGTCGACCACAGACAAATAACCGCCCTGCGCTTGAAGCAAAACATACTGCCCAGAAGGTGAAATCGTCATCGAGTCTGATTTGACTTCTGCAGGAAGGGCGATGTTCTGGCGCATGCCAGTTTTTGTGTCGATAACAATGAGGCTCGATGAACTCGTCGCTCTATCCCAAACGTTTAGAAGTAACCAACGACTATCGGCAGAAAATCTCTTATCGCGAACTGACTGATTGAATCGCAGCGGTACGGTGAATGCCATTTCGATATTCGGCAATGGTCGGCCCGAAACAACGAGCGTCGAAGTCGCTTTGACTTTAAAAAGATTTTCGCATGTCGTCGCCCAAGACGAGCTGGGCCCGAGCGCTACGATCAAAGCGCAGAGCCTAACGAATGGATAATGCATTACACACGCTTGGTCCACACTGATTTCCTCGGCACTGGGCCAAAGTTTTCTTGAAGACCGTTAAGCTAGTAAAATTCCCGTCACTTTTCAGCTGTTATAAAACTGTCGACCATGAACATGCACCTCGCTTTCGAGGCTGGCCAAGAAAGTGCAGGTCCGGCACGCATGCGGCTGCTCATTCTTGTTTTCTCAATATCAGGTATCTCTTTCGCTGCCCACGCAGATTCTTTTCGATGCGAAGACATGTTCCGAAGTAAGTCAGTCGTGCAATCTTTTCTGGCTCGCAAGCGCCTACTTTCAATGGTGAGCAATCGAGGAAGCAGCGTGCCGCCTTCAACCGGTCGCGCGACGTCGATATCGAATCCGCGTCCTGATGCCGAGCCCTTGCCGGCGACGGTCCGAAGACAACTCAACACTTTTCGAGACACCACGGCGCAAGAGGCAATCGCGCAGCAGGTTCTTCAAAGAGGACGCTTTTTCGGCCAAAAGATCGACCCACAAATGCCGATGCCGCGTGACTTCTTTAATGACGTAACCCCGGTCGAAGTGCGACCGATGGTTGCTGACGCCTTTTACGGATTCGAGGCAAATCGTCACACTCGACGGTTTTATCTTGAAACAGATGGCGAGCGAGTCGAAATCTCCCCACGCGCCATCGTTCTGCTTGGCGAAATTCTGCTTGCCGTAAGACGGGCGGAAGCAACCAAAAGTGAGAATGATTCAGTACCTCTCCAGAAAACTCCGATGATGTACCAGACAGGAAACATCGCGGACTTGCGACAGTCCATCAACCGCATCGAAGGCATTACGGCGCTGACAACAGCAGAACTTGAGGCGATTGAGCTCACGAAGAAAAAAGAAGCTGCGCTTGGAATGAAGCAAGATGAGGTCGATAGTCTCTTTCAGTATATTGCCGACGCCTCTCGAACTGATCGCTCGGCGCAATTGACAATCACACCAGGGCTGGTTGTTCGAGCCGTCCAAACCATACTTGACCGCAGGGCTGAAGAACGCGACAGAAAGCTCGCCAACGCCACTAAAACCATCGTCAGAAATATTCTGTTACCTCGACTAGAAAAGGACTTTGATGAAGCGCTGCTGCTGACAGACGCCACCGTCCGCCAAGGGTATGCAGAAGCAGCTGCACATGCGGCTATCTACCAATCCGGAGTTCAATCCAGAGGACCGGTGTTTTCGTCAGAAGGCAAACGAAGTCAGGTCGGCTCTTCCATTGTTTCAAGCGCCGAGATGACCCAGGTCTTTCATCTGTATGAAACGAAGACAGGAAGACACTCGATTCAGAATATCGCCAATGAACTCGTGGCGGCCCAAGCAAAAGGTGCCGTTCATTTTGATCTTCTTAAGGCCGTCGCACAATACCTCGTTATTTATAAAGGCGGCTTTAAGCCTCGCTACAGCCTCGCAGACTTCATTGAGTTTTCTCGAAACGGAATTGGCGATCGAGAAATCGAAAATGCCTATTCAGCCTTCGTGACAGATCTTGTTCGAGTGGGTTACAGCCGGGTTGAAACTCTAGATTCTTTGTCCATGCTCGCAACCCTTCGAGATTAACCCTCGAAGCCGATTAGCCAACTCGACAAGTGTGAATCGCGTACATGGCGCAGCCGGTTTGTCGCGTTGGTGCGATGCCTTTGCGCGAAGACTTTAGTAACTCTCTCGAATGCCTGAAATACCTCAAGACAAAAATCAAACAGCCCAAGTTGAAAACTCGTCCGGTCCGCCTTCTTCACTCGTTCAAGCCGTTGGCGTCGTTGGGCTGGCCGCTGGCGTCTTTAACTGCACTGTGGGTGGCGGTATCTTTCGATTGCCGGGCGTAGTTTACGAAATGGCCGGGGCGGCAGCGCCCATCGTCTATGTGATCTGCGGAGTCGCCGCGCTGCTCATCATGTTCACATTCGTAACCGTCGGTCGCCGCATTTCAAAAACTGGCGGCCCCTACGCTTACGTCGAAGAAGAGTTCGGCGCATTCCCGGGCTTCATTGCCGGTCTGCTTGTGTGGCTCGTCGGAGTTCTATCAATGTCCTCAGTTGCCACCGCGTTTGTTGAAAACATCGTACTGCTTGCTCCGAATCTACAGAACGGTGTTTTTCGCGCGCTCGTGATCGTTTCTGCTTTTTCTGTGATGAGCTTCATCAATATTCGCGGTGTCGAAGCCGGCAACCGCGCCAACATCGTTATGACAGTATTAAAGTTGATTCCACTTGCGATCTTGATTCTTGTCGCTGTTCCGA
>JALHOI010000381.1 GCA_022843085.1 Pseudobdellovibrionaceae bacterium | reverse complement strand
GATCAACTACCGCGAAAGTTTCGGCATGCACGCGTCGAGCGGCATCTTATTCAATCACGAATCTCCGCTTCGCGGTGAAGAGTTCGTCACGCGAAAAGTCACTCAGGCGCTCGCAAAAATCAAATTCGAAAAGCAGGCGGTGCTTGAACTCGGCAACATCGATAGCCAGCGCGACTGGGGATTTGCCGGCGACTACGTCGAAGCCATGTACCTGATGATGCAACAAGCGACACCCGACGATTACGTCGTTGCCACCGGAACAAAACATACCGTTCGCGATTTTATCAATGAGGCCGCACCCATCGCGGGCTTCGACCTTCAGTGGTCAGGCCAAGGCGCCAACGAAGTTGCGAAAGATAAAAAGTCCGGAAAACTCATTGTCAAGATCAACCCCGAGTTCTATCGCCCCGCCGAAGTCGACGTCCTTCTTGGTCGTGCGACAAAGGCCAAAGAAAAACTCGGTTGGTCGGCCAAAACCTCGTTCAAACAACTCGTCGCAATGATGATGGAGTCCGACCTCAAGCGCGTCGCACGCTAGTTTTAGCCTCGAAGTGAACGTTATCACTCGCGCGCACCGTTCGGTCGAGCCCAACGGCAGCCAACTTCGGCGGTCGACTCGCCCCGCGCCTGCCCGCCGGGCTGCGCACCTCGCGGACGGGGCCGTCCAGGCCCAGCAGTCGACCACATAAAGGTGATGCGAAGGCCCTCTTTTTGGGGCGCACCGAAAGTCAGATCACATTTAAGTGGTGCGACCGGGGCGCACGTCAGACCACTTAGATGTGATCCGACTTCTTCCGAAGTCACGAATCGATGCCAAAAAAACACCTTTAAGTGGTCGCAAGCTAAAGTGGCCGCACCTGTACTCGCGACGAAGTGACCTCGTGATCTTGCTAGATCGTGATTTGGCGACCGTGTGACTTAACGGCGAAGGATGCGTTCGTAGATTTCAAGGTGGCGGCGCGCGATCGCGGGCCACTCGAATTTCATCGCGAGATGAAGTCCTTTTGCGACTGTAGCTTCGAGGGCGCGTGGATTGTCGGCGAGGCCCGAGATTTTTTCTACGGCGTCTTCAGGTGAAGTGGCGATCGTCAGTTCGGATTTGAAGACATTGGGTGTCATCGCGCTTGCGGTCGTGACGACCGTGATGCCTTGCGCGAGTAGCGCGATCATCGAAGTGCGGCGTTCGGTCGCGCCATCGGGATATGGCATGTAGGCAAAGGCGGATTGAGAGAGTCGCAGTGCTGTGGCGGTATCGTCGAGACCGATCTCCCACTGCACAGGCAGTCCTTCAGTAGATTTTTGAAGCTCTACAAAGTACTCGCTGAAACGTGGATCTCGCATTCCGACGATCGAGAATGTGAAGGGTAGGCCGCGACGTTTTGTTTCGCGAGCCGCGGCGATGAACTCTTCGATTCCTTTCTGCGGGCGGATCAAACCGAAACACACGATGTCGTGGGGATCGCGGCGAGTCTTCGTTGCCAGCTGCGGGATCGAACTTCCGAGCGGCACGATGTGTGTCTTATTAGAAATCCAAGGTGCAAACCTTGTGGCATAATCGCGATCAAATTGCTGAGAGAAGAGAAGCGCCTGCGAAGCGATTGAGAACGGGTAAAGCGAAACTCGTCTCAGCCAGTGGACTTGGCTGACTTCGTGAATTGTTGTGACGACCGGTGCAAGTTTCAGCGCCGTCATCTGTGGACCGAGCGATCGGTTGAAGCCTACGGTCGGATATTGAATGTGCGTGATGTCTGGTCGCAATTCTCGAATTTCGCATGCGATTCGTGACGCATTTTTCAGCGACCATGGACCACGGCTATAGACGTCAACATGAGCGCCAAGAGAGCGAAGCTCTTGTGTCAGCCTTGCGGTATAACCACCGACTCCGCAGGCGTCGGGAGGATAAGACCCCGTCATCATGACGATGCGAATGCGGTCACTCACGTTGCTGCTCTTCTCACTGAGACCCGAAAAAAGCGACCGATCAAGAGCCTAACGAATCGCGCATCCCAGGCGACACCGCGGAGGGGAAACAAAACGGCGCGCGCAAGAAATCGCAGAAGAGTGATGCGATACACGGCTGCGAACTTCGCTGCGAGCGTTTGTTTGTGACTGAGGACGGTGAGGGCGGCTTGTCTTGTCATGCGTCGTCGCTGCTTCGATAAATTTGCGTCGTGAAGGCGGTAGCGCGCAAGTTTTTGATCGAGGTAGCGAACCGGGCGGCCGCTAAGCGCGACGCGAATATGAAGATCGTAGTCGCACGTCATGAAGTGGCGGAACGGTGCACCCGGTCGAACGACTGCGTCTAACTGCGTGCGGTTGAACAGCGTGAAGTTGATCGAGAATGGATTTTTCAAAAGCACCAGCGCCGCGTGATCCGAGTAGGTTCCGTCATCCAAGTGAATCTTGCGCGCGCGCTGGCCGCCGGGACAGAAAAGCCAATGATCAACCGACACATTCACAAGCGTCGGGTCTTTTTCAAGTTCGGCGACGCAGATTTTCAAGAACTCGGGCATGAGGCAGTCGTCGGCACTAAGAAGCAACACGTATTTGCTCTGCGCGCGCGAGAAGACTTTGTTCCAGTTACCGAGCATGCCGAGGTTTGTGTCATTCCGAACGGGGTGAATGCGCGGGTGTTTGGCCGCCATCGCTTCCATCATTTGGAAGGTGCCGTCGGTTGAAGCGTTGTCTTGAAGTAGGATTTCAAAATTTTGAAAAGTTTGAGACAAAATCGAGTCGACGGTTTCTTGAAGTGTTGCCGCGGCATTGTACGCCGGAATACAGATCGATACGAGCGGCTGGTTCACGTTAGACACGACCGACTCGCTTTCGCAAAAATCCGTGCACGGCGATTTTTTCTGAACTGTCGAGAAGCAGGCTGTACGCGATCACAAGAGCTGCGATCAAGAACAAAACACCTTGCGTGACGAGATTATTGAGCGTGATCATTGTGAAGTAATTTTTTAGCGCAAATCCAAACACAGCAAGAACCACCGCCGCGACCATTGGTCGAGCAAGGCCGTTTTGCACGTAATTGATCAGCGAAATATCAAACCGTCGAAAGGCGACGAGCGGCGCATACCAATTGTTCGTTAGCAACTGCGCGAAAAACGTAGCCATCGCCATTCCCAAAAGGCCGAAGTGCGGTACGAGTAAAAAACCGAGGACGAGATTCAAGACACCGGCGCCCACCGCCCAGGCGGCGAAAGGTACGGGGCCCGTCGCCATCACGGCGGTGGCCAGAATAACGTGATGAACTTCGAGGACGGCCATCGCGATAGCGAAGTACAAGACGCCGTTTCCAGCGAAGAAGGACGGCGCGAGCCAGAACGAAATGATGCTCTCGCCGTGTAAAACCAAAAAGATCGACGCGCCGAGAACGATGGCCAGACCAAGTCGCACATTCAAAAATAAAAGCTGTTTGACTCCCGCATGGTCACCCGCACCAAACGCCCTCGAGATGTACGGCGACGACGCAGAGGCGACGAGTATTCCTAGCGTCATGAGTGCTGCGACGATGCGATT
>JALHOI010000380.1 GCA_022843085.1 Pseudobdellovibrionaceae bacterium | reverse complement strand
CGCCTCCTGAACCGCAACTGCGAGACGACGTTTAAGATCTTCAGCGTCGGTCGGCCGGTGACGCCAAAACCCTCGGCTGGGCGCGATCAATTCGCCAATGGCATTCAAGCCATCAAGCGAACGACCGAGACCACCATAGAGCGCAGCCAGGCTGATAAGGCAGCCCAACGCAGCCATGGCGTTTAAAAGTGCTTTTTTTGAGGTCACCGGCTAGCGAATAGCGCATGGGTTAATTTTAAGCAAATCTCGATCGCAGACCGGCGACATTTACCCAACTTCAAAAAAAAAGACCGAACCCTCGAGGGTTCGGTCTTTCACGCTTTTCAGCCTCAGGCTCAAACTGGAAGTTGAGGCTAGATGTTGAGGTTTAAGCTCATGCCAACGTTTGTTCGGTCCGACTGAAGATTCAGAGGTGCAAACTGAACGTTTGGGTAGAGGAAGATGTCGCGAGTGACCGAAATACCAAGGCCGACCGACTGAGTGTACGGCGCGCGCCCGATATTTCCGAAAGACTCTGAGCGCAGGTGCTCAAAGATAAACGGACGGAAGACCGTGCGAAGGTTCAGCTTCTCAGAAATCGTCACTTCAGCAAACGGATACAAGGCTACCGAGTAATCGCTTTGGCTTTGGCCAAGCGCCTTGCCCTCTGAATCAAGCTGGTTTTTATCTTTATCATAGGCTGTGTAACCGATTTCGCCGGCAACGCCGACCGACCAAGAAGATCCACCGAAGTCATAGATCGCCGTCTGGCTGATCGAGACGCCGCCGAGTTCACCGACGGCCTCGCGAAGCACGCTGTCCGTCGTTACGCCAACAGATACCGACGACACGTTTTGAATTCCGCCAGCTTTATATAGGACTTGGTAAGTTGCAGACGGGTTCGCGACGGTCGTTCGTTCACCGAAGGACTTCTTTTCGCCTGTGCGGAATGGCCTGTAAATTCGGAGACCGACGTCAGCCGAGATCGATTGCAGAGCGCTGATGCGGTACTTGCCACCGACGGTTCCGCTGAGGGCTGGCTGCAAGGGAACAAAAACTGAAGATGCGATGTTCGGGCGAACATCCGAACCTGGATCGCGAACAGTTCCGCCGAGGTAGTTTAATGTGGTCGAGAAGCTGTACTTGCTCTTCGAACCTGTTTCAGCGCGAAGCTTGCGGTTCGTGATGACTTCATCAGCGTCCTGTTCTCCGGCCTTCTTTTCAGGGGCGTTCGGAGCAACGCTGTCGATCGTCGTCGTCGTCTCCGGCGTCTGAGTATCAGTTTGAGCATGTCCTTGTGTCGACAATGCGAGTACGCCTGCGAGAATCAGAGCACTGTTCAGATGCATCTTCATATGTGGTCCCCCAAAAGGATCGATCTTAGTTGCCGGAGATCGAGGCCGGAAAATTACATTTCTAAAACAAAACTAAAAAACACTTCAAACCTAACTCAAATCTAGTGTTGAGCTGGCTCAATCACCCGGCTCAATCACCTGACACACCAACCGAATCTAGAAAAAAATTTCAAACTGGAGTCGGATTAGCATTGCCTCGGACCATTTGAGCAATCGATGTGCCGTTAAAGTTTTCTTCACCGGGCGCCGGACATCAGCGCAAATCCGACACAAATTCGATTGCCATCCCCCGCCCCTTTAGCCTGAAAAATAAACAACTTTCTCGGTGAACTGCGATACAATGCGAAAGCGGAGTCTTAGAACGCGATCAGATTCTTGTAAAATGTAATTCGAGGTGTCCATGCGCTGCGCTAGCTTCGGCCACTCGCCGAGCAAGAGTCGAAGTTAAGACGGTGTCAGAACTTCACTCTTCAGGTAGTACGTTCTTGGTTTGAGCCGTGTAAAGGCCCTATGATCGGCGAGCGGGACTGTTACCGGCCCCCTAATGACACCACTTTAAGCGACTTGAGGCTTCCCGTGAGCGCAAAGAATTTTAGTGCAACGAAAGAGCGCGACGGCGATCGATCGTTCGAAACGATGAAAACGCTGATTCCCTATTTATGGCCAAAGAATCGCGCGGATCTCAAGTGGCGCGTGGTTGTCGCGATGATCTCGCTTCTGGTTGCGAAATCCGTCAACGTGTCGATTCCGTTCTTTTTGAAGGGTGCGATCGATAATCTCGGTCTCGTCGTTCAGGGAAACCAAGCGATGCTAACCGCAGCGATTGGGCTTACCGTCGCCTATGCGGCTGCACGAATTGGCCAGCAGGCGTTTGCCGAATTTCGTGACTTCATTTTCGCTCGCGTGACGCAGTTCACGCAAAGAAAGATCGGCCTTCAAACGTTTGAACATCTGCATGCCCTGTCGCTTGCGTTTCACCTCGACCGTCAAACTGGCGGCCTCTCGCGGGTCATCGAACGCGGAACGCGCGGAATTCAAACGGTGCTTCAGTTCATGCTCTTCAACATTTTGCCGACGATTGCCGAAGTTCTGATCGTATCTGTAGTTTTGTTCTTCACCTTCGGCTGGCAGTTCGCCGTCATTACAATGGGCACCATTTTTCTTTACGTCTGGTACACGATTGCAATCACGAACTGGCGCGTGAAGTTTCGAAAAGACATGATGCAAAAAGACACCGAGGCCAACACGAAGGCGATCGACAGTCTTCTCAATTTCGAAACGGTGAAGTACTTTGGTAACGAGAAGCACGAGCATGCCCGTTTCGACAAAGCGCTTGAAGGCTATGAAACCGCGGCAATTCAAAGCCAAACGAGTCTGTCGATACTAAATTGCGGCCAGGGTTTAATCATTTCGGCGGGCCTTGTCGCCGTCATGGTTTTCGCAGCCGTCGGCGTTGGGCGCGGAACAATGACGATCGGCGACTTCGTCGCAGTGAACACGTTTCTCATTCAGCTGTATCTACCCCTCAATCTGCTGGGCTTTGCCTATCGTGAAACGACACAGAGCTTGGTTGAGATGGATAAAATGTTCGAACTCCTGCAAGTCGAGCGCGACATCAAGGATGCGCCAAACGCGCCTCAGCTTGTCGTTTCGGGCGGAAGCCTTGAGTTTAAGAACGTTTCTTTTCACTACGGGCCCGACCGTCCGATTCTAAAGAATGTAAGCTTCGAAGTCCCTCGCGGGCAGACCGTTGCGATTGTTGGTCCATCCGGTTCTGGTAAATCGACGATTTCAAGGTTGCTCTTCCGATTCTATGATCCAATCGAAGGTTCTGTGCTGATCGATGGACAAGATCTGCGTGCGGTCGACCAAGCGAGCGTTCGTCGCGCCATCGGAATCGTTCCCCAAGATACCGTCTTGTTCAACGATACCATCGGCTACAATATTCAGTATGGCCGACCCGAGGCGACCGATAGTGAAATGCACGAGGCGGCCCGGCTTGCAAAGATCGACCAGTTTGTCGAGCGCCTGCCGCTCGGTTATAAGGCTCTCGTCGGTGAGCGGGGTCTTAAACTTTCAGGCGGCGAAAAGCAGCGTGTTGCTATCGCGCGCACAATTTTGAAAAATCCGTCGATCTTGGTTTTTGACGAGGCGACCTCGGCTCTCGACTCTCAAACCGAACAAGGAA